>CAJTVL010000013.1 GCA_910579425.1 uncultured Lachnospiraceae bacterium
TCTCTAAAAGGCTCCAGAGCTTTTCTTCATCCAGAGACTGCTCCTCCATTACAAGAACCTCCGGATAACGGGAAAGGGCTACGGCTCCCACATCGTTCACGAGGGAAAAATCCTCTGTCATTTTTTGCAGGCAGCTTACATATTCTGCCGCAAGCTCCTTATTATACTTAAGACACACATTAGATTGTGTGTAGTCCTCATAGGCAATGAAGATGTCAACCTTTCCCCTCTGGATATAATTTTTGAGTTCACTCCTGACTGACGCCTCAAAAAAATTCAGTTTCTTGGGCATTTTCATGCTCACATCCAGATAGCGGTGGTTGACCGATTTCATTTCTACCGTTATTTTTCGTTCGGTTTCCTGTATCTCACATCTGCCAAACCCCGTCATACTCTTGATCATCTAAAGCCTCCTGCCGCTTTGGAGCGCAATGCTGCCCCAAGGGTCTTTCTTCATTTCAATCTAACTCCCATCTGCCCGCCTGCGCGGGCGTACAAATCAGGATGGTGAAATCTTTGATTTCACTCTATTATAGGGGAAATGACTGGTATCGTCAAGGTTACTTTTCGCCCATTATCCTGACATCTCTCCGGCAGGAAGCGGAAAAGTATTCTTGTGCTATTGAGCCGGCTGCTATATAATAGGAAACAATGAGTTAAAAACCTTAGGAATAGGCTTCGGACAGAAAGGAATACTTGTTATGGCTTTTGACGGAATTACAGTTGCGGCAGTTGTAAAAGAACTAAAGGACACCCTGGCAGGCGGGCGCATTTATAAGATTGCCCAGCCGGAAAATGACGAGCTGCTGCTTACCATAAAAACAGCAGGCGGCGGTCAGAGACGCCTTCTGATCTCTGCCGGGGCATCCCTGCCCCTGATTTATCTCACAGAGAGCAATAAACCCAGCCCCATGACGGCTCCGGGCTTTTGCATGCTCCTGCGCAAGCATCTTCAAAACGGCAGAATCACCGATATTACTCAGCCCGGACTTGAACGAATCATCCATCTCCACATCGAACATCTGAATGAGATGGGAGATCTGTGCCGCAAGAGGCTGATTGTGGAGCTTATGGGAAAGCACAGCAACATTATCTTCGTGGAGGAGGACAGGGATAGGGCGGATGAGCTTTCCTCTGATTTTTATGGTTCCCGGGAAGACGCGCCGGGGGCATGGATGATCATTGACAGCATCAAGCATATCTCCGGCATGGTCAGCTCTCTTCGGGAGGTTCTGCCCGGCAGAAGCTACTTTATCCCTGTGGCTTTGGAAAAAAAGGATCCTCTCACCACGGATTTCTCCTCCTTTTGCAAGGCTGTTACCGAAAAGAGCATACCTGTTTATAAGGCGCTCTACACCCTTTATACCGGTCTTTCCCCCCTGATCGCCCAGGAAATTTGTTTCAGGAGCAAAGTTGACGGCGATGTTTCCACCGCCTTTTTCAGGGAAACCTCCGAGGGGGAGGCCTTGCTCAAAGGGCTCTATGATACTTTTTCCCTTGTGATGGCGCAGGTAAAAAAAGGAGACTTTACTCCTTCCATTGTATACGCCAAAGGAGGGCCCGCAGAATACGCCGCGCTGCCCCTAACCATGTACGGTGAAAGCAGATCCGTGGCTTTTGAATCCGTCAGCAGGCTTCTGGAGCAATACTACGCCGAAAAAAGCACCGTTACCCGTATCCGCCAGAAATCGGCGGATCTGCGCAAAATCGTCCAGACCGCCTTAGAGCGCAACATCAAAAAATATGACCTGCAGGTACGCCAGATGCAGGATACCGAAAAAAAGGACAAATACCGGATCTACGGGGAGCTTCTCAACACCTACGGGTATGAGGCGTCCACCGGGGATAAATCCCTAAAGGCCCTCAACTACTATACCAATGAGATGATCACCATTCCACTTGACCCTCTTTTGTCTCCCTCGGAAAATGCCAAAAAATATTTCGACAAATACGGCAAGCTCAAGCGTACCTTTGAGGCTCTTTCCACCCTCACCGCCCAGGTGAAAGAGGAGATCGACCACCTGGAGTCAATTCAGGCCGCCCTCGATATTGCCCTGCGAGAGGAGGATTTGGTACAGATTAAAGAGGAGCTGATCGAAAGCGGATATATCCGGCGAAAGGGTCCGGCCAAAAAAGCCCGCTTTACCAGCAAACCCTTTCATTATTTAAACAGCGACGGCTTTCATATTTATGTAGGAAAAAACAATTACCAAAATGATGAGCTCACCTTCAAGCTGGCCACCGGCGGCGACTGGTGGTTCCACACCAAAGGAATCCCCGGCTCCCACGTTGTGGTTAAGTCAGAGGGTGCCTCTCTCCCCGATTCAGTTTTCGAGGACGCCGCAAGGCTTGCCGCCTATTATTCCAAGGCCCGGGGGCAGGATAAGGTGGAAATCGATTATACGCAAAAGAAAAACGTCAAAAAGCCTAACGCAGGAAAGCCGGGCTTTGTGGTGTATTACACCAACTATTCCATGATGATCGACAGCGATATTTCAGGGCTGAAATTGCTGGAGGATTAAATATCAAAGGCCAGGCAACGCCTGACGCCTTATGCTGCATAAAAAAGGAAACGGCATAGCCTGGGGGTTATGCCGTTTCCTGATATACCGCCTGCGCCTTTTGCCTGACGCTTAAAGCACGGAGCTGGTAAACAGGCTCTTTACATGGTCAACCTCTTCCTGGGTTGCCTTAGCCGCGGGAACATAATAGGACTTCTCCCTTGCCAGCTTGTAAAGCTCCTCCTGGGACTGCTCACAGGTATTGCGAAACTGCTTTAAGGTCTGCTTCAGCTCCGGGTTTTCTGTCTGGGCAATCATCTCTCCGAAACGCACCAATTCTCCATTGATACCGGTCAGTGTATCTGCTACCATGGTCTTTTCATTCAACTGCATTTTGTCTACCTCCTACTGCAAAAATTTCATCAATTCATTTTTGTTCTGCATAGCCGATTTGGCACCTTTTTCAAAGAACTGCTTAATCTGGGAATCCGTTGCAGAAGATGCGTATTCCTTCATTTTGCAGTGGGACACGTCGTAACCGCCGATTAAATGGCGCAGGTTCTGTAAATCAAGCTCTGATAAATTTGCCATAAAAAATACCTCCTGAAAATTTAGCGCTGTCTCGCTCATCGAGTCAGCTTCTGATAAAATGTCCGACATTCGCAATTCTCAGCATCTGCCATGCCCGACTCTTTTATTATTTCCAGAAGGTATTGATCTATACTCTATTTTTATTCTTTTAATCTTCCAACGTTTTCTGCAGGTTATCCGCAATTTTGGTAAGCTTTTCGTTTTTTTTGTCGTTTTCCTTCTCTTCCATTGCATCTTTCAATGCGTCCAGCAGAAACCGCACAAAACCGTTGAACTGTTTATCTGTCATTCCCATATCAACCATATGATCTCCTTTCTGACCTTCCCGCCTTACTCGTTAATCATCTTTAACTGTAATTCTATTATATATGATAGTTCACTAAAAGAAAAGATTTTTTTAATCATCCAGCCAGAAATCATCATCGTCCTCATCGATCTGATCCTGATAAAATCTTCGAGTCTGGGTAGTCACCGTCTCTTTTTTCTTTTCCGCACTCCGGGTCTTCTGGGATTTTGACGCCCCGCTCTTTCCGGTATCCTTTCTTTTCTTTGTGCCGGAACCGGCGCGCGGCTTTTTCTTACCTCCGTCCGGATCCGCCTTCAAAATCCTGAGTTTTCTTGCCAGGGCAAGCAGCAAATGCCCTTTGGGCATTTGCCGCAGTTCCTCCTCGGACACTGCCCTCCAGCGGATCACCAGCACAAAGTAAAGCAGCGCTCCTGAAACGGACGCCAGCCCCAGAGAGAGAATATTGATTCCGCTGACATAATACACGCCCTGATAGATCCCGAAGGCCGCCGCTCCCATGACCGCCGAGGCCCCGACAGGCAGGAAAAAGGTACGGAAAAGCTCCTGGCGGTAAACCAGATGGCGGTGAACGGAAATCTGATTCAGCACACACAGGATCAAAGCATACAGCACCGTGGCAAATACATAATAATACAGGCTGTACTTCTCATCCAGAAACAGCATCATAAGTACCATGGCGGCTCCGTGAAGCACCACTGCCAGGGAGGCATTGATGATCGGCGCTTTCATGCGCCCAATGGACTGCAAAATCCCCTGGGTAAGGGTAGACAGCCCGTAAAAAACAATGCTCACCGCCATGCCGGAAAGAAGAAGGGAGGCAATTTCAAGGGAATCCGGCTGGGGAAAAATCACCATCATCACCGGCTTTGCCAGCACTCCGATCCCAACCGCACAGGGAATGGAAATCAGCATGGTGACTTTCAGAGCCTTAGCCACCTTTTCCCGGACCCCCTTTAATTTCCCTCTTGCAAAATCGCTGGAAATCCCCGGAATCAGCGCCGTTGACATTGCGGAGGCAAAGGCTATGGGAATATTGGAGATTTTGGTGCCCTTGGAAACCACGCTTAAGTCCGCCGCCACGGATGCCTCATCCAGCCCTCTGACTCCCATCATGATCTGCTGATAGATCCGGTTATCCATAAAGTTATTAATATTATAGATCCCCGTACTCAATATAAAGGGCGTCACCACCAGGAGGATCATCTTTAAAATATCCCAGTAAGATTCATCCTTATGACTGTCCCGCTTAATTCTTTTGCGGAGGGTCTTTCCGTTCAGGGCATAGACCCCCAGCATAAACAAAAGCCCTGCCAGCACCCCGGCCCCCGTACCGATGGTGGCGCCTGCCGCCCCGTAGGAGGCCCGGGTGGTGGCGTCCTGATCCGCCACGCTCTGAACCAGCACATAGGCCATACCGACGCTGGCCGCAGCATTCACAAACTGCTCTACAATCTGGGACACCGAGGTCTGCACCATGGTTTTATGGGCCTGGAAATAGCCCCTTAAAACCCCCAGTATCCCGCTGAAAAATATGGTAGGCGCCAAAATTTTCAGGGGAAGCACGGCACTTTCCATCTTTACCATAAAACCGGCCCCAAAAAACACAAATAAGCTGGCAATACCACCGACTACCAGCACATAAAGAAAGGCACACAGGAAAATCCTGTGCGCATTCCGGTATTCTTTTGTGGCAAGGCGCTGGGCGATCACCTTCGACACCGCCGAAGGGATGCTGTAGGAGGAGATCAGTAGAACAATACTGTAAGCATAGTAAGCGCTGTTATAATATCCGTTCCCTTCATCCCCTATGATGGCGACCAGCGGAGTGTTGTATAATAGCCCTATGATGCGGACGATGATCCCGGCTATGGCCAGGATCCCCGCCTGCATGATAAAGCCGTCTTTCTTTTTGTTATTTGGCATTGCTGCACTCCAAACAAGATCCGTTGTCTGTTATCCGATCAGCCAATCGTACATCTCCTGATATTTGGCTGCCGAAACATGCCATGAGAAATCGGCTGCCATGGCACGGTCCACGATCTTGTTCCATTCCCGTTTCTTATCATAGAAAATCTGTTCCGCATAGCGGATGGTCCGAAGCATTTCATGGGCATTGTAATTGGTAAAGGAAAATCCTGTGCCTCTGCCCTCATATTCATTATAGGGCTCTACGGTATCCTTCAGTCCTCCCGTCTCCCTCACAATGGGAACCGTGCCGTAGCGCAGGCTCATAAGCTGGCTCAGGCCGCAGGGCTCAAAGAGAGAGGGCATCAGGAACGCATCGCTGGCCGCATAAATCTTATGAGACAATGCTTCTGAATAATATATGTTGGCGGAAACCTTGTTATTATACTTCCAGTCAAAATGACGGAACATATTTTCATAACGCTCCTCGCCGGTACCCAAAACAACCAGCTGAATACCGTCCTGGCACAACTCGTCCATAATATAGGCGATCAGGTCAAAGCCCTTCTGGTCGGTAAGCCTTGACACGATACCGATCATCATGGCCTTGTCATCCTGGGCAAGACCCAGCTCCGCCTGCAGGGCGCGTTTGTTCTTCACCTTCTCCTTGCGGAAATTCATCGCACTGTAATTGTATTCAATATATTGATCCGTCTCCGGATTAAATTCATCATAATCAATCCCGTTTACAATACCCCGCAGGGAATTGCTCCTGGCGTTCATAAGCCCGTCAAGCTGCTCCCCGTAAAAAGGTGTCTTAATCTCCTCCGCATAAGTATCGCTTACGGTAGTAATGGCATCCGCATAGACAAGGCCCCCCTTGAGCAGGTTGGCGTCCTTGTAGAGTTCTAACTTATCCGGCGTGAAGAAATATCCCGGAAGGCCGGTGATGTCCTGTACCTCCTTCACACTCCACTTGCCCTGGAATTTCAGGTTATGGATGGTCATAACCGACTTGATCCCGCGGTAAAAATCGCTTCCCTGGAAACGCTCCTTAAGGTAAACCGGCACCAGTCCCGTCTGCCAGTCATGACAGTGGATCAGGTCAGGCCGAAAATCGATTACCGGCAGGATGGACAGCGCCGCCTTGGAGAAGAAAGCATATTTTTCAATCTCAAAAAGCGCGTTGTCACTGTAGGGCTTAAAGCCGTTAAAGAACATTTCGTTGTCGATAAAATAGTATTTAACCCCGTCCTCTTCCGCATACATGATGCCTACATACTCATTTTTCCAATGGAAGTCCATATAAAAATGGGTGATGTAGCTCATCTTGTCTTTCATCGCCTGGGACATGCAGGTATACTTGGGTAAGATAACCCTCACATCAAAATATTGCTTATCAATACATTTCGGAAGTGACCCCACCACATCCGCAAGGCCTCCCGTCTTTATGAAAGGAACGCCCTCCGATGCCACAAAAAGAATATTTTTCATCATAAACCCTCCAACAATTATTGTTACAAATTATTATACATCATCCCTTCTGTCAATAAAAGACAATTTTGAAAATAAATATGCAAAAAGAGCCGGCCCACAGCTTTTGTGAGCCGGCAATGATGCTTTTTCGTATTATCTGTACTGTAATCTGATTTTGTCTGCAATCAGTGCGATAAATTCTGAATTGGTAGGCTTTCCCTTTCCGGTATTGATGGTGTAGCCGAACATGGCGTCCAGGGTTTCCATCTTTCCTCTGTTCCAAGCCACCTCAATGGCATGCCGGATGGCGCGTTCCACACGGCTGGCCGTGGTCTGGTTCTTCCTGGCAATAGTGGGGTACAAAACCTTGGTAATGGAGCCGAGCATTTCCGGATCCTCCACGGACATCATGATGGCCTCTCTTAAGTACTGGTAGCCCTTGATATGCGCCGGGACGCCGATCTCATGAATCATGTCCGTCACATCCCTTTCCAGGTCAATGCTTGTCTTTTCCTGCGGCTTTATCTTAATCTCCTCCTCCCCCGGCTTCTGGCCCGGGGACGGCACTGTGATCATGATCTGAAATTCCCGATCCATATGTATCAGTTCACCCAGAATTTTGTATACCCGCTCCGGGTCTTTTACTGTGGATAAATTCAGTTGTTCCATCCTGCTTCCCTCCAATTTACAGTCCTTTTTCACAAAAATTGCTATAAATCTATTATAAGGAACATGAAATGCCACTTCAACTGTCATTCATCGCGCAGATTTTTCTTTGCCGCCGGACTAATCGTTGGGTTTTTTATAAAATCTTCCCGTAATCTGCTCCGTTTTCATAATATTCACAAAGGCCAGCTCGTCGATCTGCCTGATCTTAGTCACTAC
This sequence comes from uncultured Lachnospiraceae bacterium, assembly GCA_910579425.1. Classification (GTDB taxonomy): domain Bacteria; phylum Bacillota; class Clostridia; order Lachnospirales; family Lachnospiraceae; genus Suilimivivens. Next base: position 7,666 of record CAJTVL010000013.1, read on the forward strand.
TTTATGAATTTCATCGCTCCCCACTACGGAATAGAGCATATTGCACTCATGCTTTTTGTAACAGCCGGTTCCCTTAAACAGGGTAGCGTCATGGTTGGTAATGTCCCGGATCCCCTCGTAAACCTGCTGGGGCTTTCCCGTAATGATAAAAAGCGTCTGCTTCTGGTAGCGCTTATAAAGCATGTGAAGCATCTGGGTGGAGGTAAACTGGAAGATGATGGAATAAAGGGCCTCCCGCCATCCGAAAAGGCTCCCCGCAATTAAAAGGATAATTACGTTTCCCACAAAAATGTAATTAAAGGTGTCAATACCGTACTTTTCCGAAAAGAAAATGGCGATAAAATCCGTACCGCCGCTGGTAGAGTCCGCATTGAGACAAAGGCTCAGGGCAAAGGCGTGAATAATACCGCCAAACACGCACACTAAAAGAATATCGTCCGTCACCTGAAAACCCGGCAGAATATCCGTCAGGATACTGGAGAGTACCAGCATCAGACAGGAATAGCCTGTAAACTTCTTTCCGATATATTTAAAGCTGATCACTACCGGGACCGCATTCAGGAGCAGATTGACAAGCGTGTATGGGATCTTGATTTTCCAAAACTCCAGGCCGATCTGCTGTATCAGCAGGGTAATCCCGCTAAAGCCACCGGGAAGCAGATTCCCCGCATGAATAAAGCTGTTGATATTAATAGCCATAATACAGGCGGACAATACCACCATGACAAAGCGTCTCGCGTCATTATACAATGGATTTTCAACTAATTTTTTTACGATTTTCCTTCTCATTTTAAACCCTTACCTGTTCTTTTATCGATAATTCATCTCTATTTTCAAACTGCCCTCGTCCATGGTAAGCTCCGCCATGCTTCCTGTCACAAGCGGCATCATGGGAGGCAGATGCCCCAGATCCGCGTCCATAATCACCGGAACCTTATGCCTCCACACGGTGGGCAGCACTGCCTGATACTGGTCAAGCCCCATCATTTCCTGTCCATGGCAATAGGGGCGTCCGATCAGGAAGCCCTTTGCATATTGAAACCACCCGGCCTGCTCCATCTGCCACATGGCCCTGCGGATGGCAAACACGTTTAAGTCACAGGATTCCAGAAACCAGATGATGCCATCCTCCTTATACTTTTCCGCAAAATCCCTTACTCTATCAAATTTTGTTCCCAAAAGGTTCACCAGACAGTCCATACATCCGCCCAGAAGACGTCCTTTCATGGAAACCTGTTGTACCTCCTCCATTTCCTTTTCCCCGGGCAGGAAAGCTTTCAGATTCAGCTTTTGGGTACAATTGTAGGGCAAAAGGGGATTTTCCTCGCTCTTTCCTGACTCCTGCTCCCACATTCCATAGCTCTCTACGGTGTTTCTTTTCCCTTCCAGAAGCTCCATGGCGTCCTCAAGAGAAGGGTGCCATGGCTCCATTCCGAAAGCCGATGCGCAGGGCCCGTACACCGAGGCCGTATCGCAGAGCGTGGTAAGAAGGAACGTCATATTGGTGTTATCGGAATATCCCATATACCATTTAGGCTCCGCTCTCTTTATGGCCTCGAAATCCACATGTTCCAAAATTTCACACATCAGTTCTCCGCCGCCGCAGGAGATTAAAACGTCGTTTTCTTTCCTCAAATAATACTCTGTCAGCTCCTGCCCACACTTTTGGGGGGTATTACTGATCCCCACGCCCGAGCCTTCAAAGCAGTTGGGGCCAGGGTCAAGGCGGTATCCCCTCTCCTGCCACTTTTTCCCTGCGTTTTCAAAGGCCGTCCTGTAAGGCTCGATGTTACAGCCAAAAGAAGGGGCTACAAACCCGATACAGCCCTTTTCTTTTAAAAAATCCGGATATTTCATTTTCTTTTCCTCTTCCTTTTTGTCAGTATACCGCAATCTCTTTCAGAAACACCTCATCCCTTGCCGCGCTCACCTGCACCTTAAGCTTCGTAAGCTCCGGCCCGGAATTATCTGTCAGGGGATTTTGCAGCGCAAACGGATCCTGCAGCTGGCAGATTCTTTTATTTCCAATACAGGTACCCTGATAGAGGGGATATTGACTGCCGCTCTCAAACTCTGCCAGGATGCGGAAGCTCTCCACCCTCTGCCCCTTTGCAATGTCCTCCCGAAGCACCACATAGTTCACCTTTTCCCTGGGCTTGTCCAGGGTAATCGTATAAACCGGCTGGGTGGCCCCGTGCCCTTCTTCCTTTTGGATTCGAGTCGGAATCGGTTTCCCTAATTCCCGGCTGATCAGGCTTCCAAGCTCCCTGAGCCTGGCGACGTCCCTCTCGTCAATCAGGCCGTCCCGGTTGGGAGGAAGATTTAAATGCAGACAGGCATTGGCCCCCACGCTGGTCAAATAGGTCTGAAACAGCCGCTGCAGACTGTGGGGCTCCTCTTTTTCATGCCAGAACCACCCAGGCCTGATGGACATATCGATCTCGGAAGGCGTAAACACCAGCCCCCTGGAATACAGGATATTGGGCATGGTTCCCAGCTCCTGCTCCGTATTGTAAAGGAACGAAAGCTCCCCCTCCCCTGCCATGGGCCCCGGCCCTGTCTGCACCGCAGCATAATGGCACAGCTCCGAGGGAACCACCGCCCACTCCGCGTGGCGGGCCGCCCCGGCCTCATTGCCGCACCAGCGCACATCCGGCCCGAAATCATTAAAGATCAGCGCATTTGGCTGGTACTTGTGAATCAGGTCAAAATAACGTGGAAAGTCATACACCTGCTTCCTGCCGCCTGCGCCTTCCCCACAGGCATTGTCAAACCAGACGTAAAAAATCTCCCCATATCCGGTCAGAAGCTCCGTAAGCTGATTGCAGAAATAGTCGTTATAGGCAGGCGTTCCGTAATACCGGCAGTTCCGATCCCATGGAGATAAGTAGAATCCGAACTTAATACCGCCTCTTTTGCAGGCTGCTGCCGCCTCCTTCACCACATCCCGCTTACAGGGGCTGTTCTTCACCGAGTGCTCCGTGTAGGCAGAGGGCCAGAGGCAAAAGCCGTCGTGATGCTTGGCGGTCAGCACCATTCCCTTCATCCCGGCAGCCTTGACGGCCTCCACCCACTGATCGCAGTCCAGCCCCGCGGGATGAAAAACTGCCTCATCCTCCGTCCCGTCTCCCCATTCCCTGTCGGTAAAGGTATTGGGTCCGAAATGAATAAATGCATAAAATTCCATATCAAACCAGTCAAGCTGCTTCCTGCTGGGTTTTACCTGTGCCGCCTCCCTTAAAAAGTCAATCACGTTCCTACCTCCCTGCATCTTTAAAATTTATTTCCCGCCGTGTTATCACACCGCTTTTTTGTTGATATAATTTGTCTTGAATTTTGAGTACATAATCTTCTGGCTGTGATACAGGCCAAAATATCCCGAAAGCATATAGCTGAACGCAATTGTAAGCAAAAAGTAAGGCATCCCCTCATAGCCGAACATCTCAAAGCTGATCAGCAGAGAAGAAATCGGACAATTCGTCACCCCGCAAAATACGGCGGTCATTCCCACTGCGGTACACAGTGAGGGCGAAAATCCCATAAGCTTCCCCATCACACATCCGAAGGTGCCTCCGATACAGAAGGAAGGGACGATCTCGCCTCCCTTAAAGCCCGCCCCTAAGGTAGCGGCAGTAAAAAGCATTTTCAAAAGAAACATTTCCGGCGCTGCCTCCCCTTCCATGCTGGGCTCGATCAGCCCGATGCCGGAGCCGTTATAGCGCTGATCTCCCACCAGAAGGGTAAGCAGAATAACGACTGCGCCTCCCACAAAGCTTCTTATGTAGGGATTGGACAAAAACCTTTTATATAAATACTCCGAGCCGTGAAGCAGAATGCAGAACAAAATACTTACCAGGGCGCACAGAGCCGCCAGCAAAGAAATTCTCACTGCGGAGCCCACCCCAAACTCCGGGATCTGAGAGAGCAGGAAAATCTCCGCTTCCGCGCCAAAATAGCCGGCAATGCCATGGGCAATCAGGGCTGAAATCACGCAGGGAACCAATGCCGCATAGTACATGATTCCCACGCTCACCACCTCCATGGAAAAAATAGCCGCCGCCATGGGCGTCCCGAACAGGGCGGAGAAAGCGGCGCTCATCCCGCACATGGTCATGATATGCTTATCCTTCTCATCGAACCTAAACAGCTTTCCGATTTCGTTTCCGATACTGCCCCCAAGCTGCAGAGCCGCTCCTTCCCGCCCTGACGAGCCTCCCAGAAGATGGGTGATCAATGTGGAGACGAAAATCAAAGGCGCCATCCGAAGGGGCAGTTTATCTCCGGAATGAATGGATGAGATTACCAGGTTTGTTCCTGTATCCTTTTCGTCATGAAGCAAATGGTAAGCACCCACAATACAAAGGCCGCCCACCGGCAGCATCCAGATCAGCCATGGATGCTCTCCCCGCAGCCCGGTCACCCCGGCCATACAAAAATAAAAGGCTGTACCCACCAGTCCCACCGTAATGCCGGAGATGACTGCGAAGACCACCCACTTTACCGAGGCTTTCGCCCGCTGCAGGTTATGCCGGAGCTTATGTTTGATCAGTTCCTTCGTAGCGTCATTCATGGTATCCCTTAAGCGCCTTTCTCAGATATATAGTGAACGACAAAAATCTTTGTTTTTGGCGTTCGCTGCGCCGATTTTGCGCTGCGTGAAACGCAGCATTTACCTATGCAAAATCGTGCGCATCCCCCGGAGGGGTTATAGTAAACGACAAATTATTTTGTCGTTTACTATACTAAGCGGTCTGCTTCCCCCTGATTGTACCACAACTGTTTTCTTCCTTGAAGTTCTTTTTTTACTTTTAGGGATAGATTTTGAAGGTAGATTTTCGGGATTGGATTTTCGAGGTTGGATGGACAGGAAAATTTTAGAGAAATTTTAGAGGTTTCTCTGCTATACCTATATCCAGACAGGCTTGCCACGGCAAATTTCATTGGCCGTGAGCATAATCTGTCCGGCCAAAATTTGCAGCCTGAAAAACATTGTTTACAGCCTGGGAAAGCATTGCAGGCAAAGAAAAAAGGAGGTTCATGATACTATGAAAAGAAAATGGATAGCGGCAGCGGGGTTAAGCGTATTTATGATAGCCGCAGGGGTCGGCTGTGCAAAGGAACCGGACGCTCAAACAGTGTCTGTAAATCAGGAATCCTTAGAGGATGCGGACAAGGAGACCGGGGAAAACAGTGCCTTGCAGGAAAAGGAGACGGACAATGCAAACTCGCAGCCTGGCGGCACTATACCGGCCGCAGATTCAAAGAGCGAAAAAACAGAATTTCTGAACGGAATGGTATGCGGGGTTTCCGACGACGCTATTGTCATCATAAAAATAGAGACGGAGGAAACAGAGGAAGAGGGCGTTTCCTTAGCCGTTGCCCCTGCGCCTGAAAATGCGACAGAAGAGGATTATGTGGGCGTCAATTTCACGGAGCAGACAAAATTTGAACTCCACACTGTGAAAAACGGCGGGACGAACCCGGAGGAAGATGTTACCGTCAAAGAGGCTTCTCCCTCCGATATTAAAAGCGAAATGATCGTCAACCTGGAAGGTTCTTATGACGGGGACACCTTTGTAGCGGAAAAAGTGGTGCTTTACGAGTTTGTGTAGGCCCGCTGCAGCGCACCGCCTTATGTAAGCCTGTATTTCTCCCTCACCCTTCTCTCATACTCGGCAAACATTCCCGCCGCCTTTGGCAGGTTTTCTTCGATCTCTTCTAAACTGGCCACTTGATAAAAGGGCTCCAGTTCTCTTACCGTTTCAGCAGGCAGGTGATGGGAGATATGGCACAGGCCATAGCCGTACTGCTTTGGCGTATACAGAAGCCGCGCGGCCCTCACCAGGGGCTCTGCAATATTTTCCATGTACTTCATGTAGGCCTCCAAATACTGGTTCCTCTTAATATACTTCACTACCCTGCTCTCCTGCAGGAGCCTGTTTTTATCCTCGTCAAGCACACGCTGGATCTCCTCCCGGTCTATTTCATAATCATAGAAGGAAATGATCTCTTTCTTATCAAACAAAACAAGGGGCAGCTCCGCAATGTCATTCCTGGCATAGCTGGTCACTTCCTTCCCCCTGAACTCATGGGACTGGACGCAGAGGTCAAGGGTCAGATATTCCGAGGTGTTTTCCAGATGAATGTTGCTCTGGGCGATGGCCGGCCTGATCTCATCCACCCTGGAATCAATGGGCGCAATCCTGCCCAGGGCTTCCACACATTCGTACAAAAAAGACTCCTGATGGGATTTTTCCACATCAAACCAGAAGTCAATATCCGAGTATTCATCCACCCTGCCAAGCCCGTCCGCGCCCTCCAGCCACATGGCGTTGACATAGGGTTTCTCCATGCTGAAATTTTTCAGATAGGTAATGATTTCGTCACGCTTCATCCTTAGTTTTCTCCTTTAAAAAATAGTCCGTTTTTCTTAAATTTATATCCTGTTCATCATCTTGTTCATTTTGAACAGGATGTAATTCATCATGCAATAATTCCAAATACTTATCACTCGCTTTACAAAGCACCATAATTCCGGATATGAACCTGTAACCCATTTCTCCGGATCTTTATAGAATGCCAGCATAGCTGCTCTGATCAGATACCCCTCTTCGTCAAATAGATAAAGATTCTCCATTAAGATCGTATCATCAACCTGTGCTTCTTCTTCCGTCAATCTTCCTCTTCTTATTGCTTTTTCCTTTAATAAATCAATTGCCTCTCTTCTCAAATCTGTTACTTTCAATTTCAAAATCGGCATACCATCCCATGTTCTGCCCTGTGATTTCAGAATTGCTTTGTCCAGTTCTTTTCCAGTTATCGTTCTCATCGTGCTACCAGAACGGTAAAAATATTTACCATGATAACTTATGAGGGAAGGATACTTGTCCACAATAATCTCAATATATTGCAGTTCTCCCTCATAGAGCAAATTCTACAATGCCCATCGTATCTGTAATTTTATTCGGAATAGACTCCAATAATTTTTTCCTGTCTTTATCGCTAAGCCCAACAACATCTCCATTGTCATTCTTGCCAATATAAAGTGTTCCTCCATAAGCATTCGCATATCCACAAATCCACTCTAAAAACTCATCATGCCATGATTCTTTCCATTCTATTGTCTGATGTTCTGGCATACTCTTCACCTGCTTTCTGCCACCGTTCATTGCTCTTTTAATGCATTATTTCTACCTCCACAGACTCCATCTTATCGCAAATTACCCATTATTACAATTATTTCCCCCATATTTGCATTTTTTATTCCGTTTCCCCCAAAACAGTGTCATAATACTGCGCCTGTGCCTTCCACAACCTGCGGTAAAGCCCCTCCTGCTCCTTCAGATCTTCATGGCTCCCCCGCTGCACCACCCGGCCCTGGTCGAACACCAGAATATCCTCACAGAACCGGCAGGAAGCCAGCCGGTGGGAAATGTAGAGGGCGGTTTTGTTCCCCACCATTTTGTCAAAGCCTGCGTACACCTCACACTCCGCTAGGGGGTCCAAGGCGGCGGTGGGCTCGTCCATGATGACGAAGGGGGCGTCCTTGTAGATGGCCCGGGCAATGGCCATCTTCTGCTTTTCTCCGCCGGAAAAGGCAATACCGCTCTCCTCATACTCCTTTCCCACGCAAGTTGCAAGCCCCAGGGGCAAGTCTGCAAGCCGCTCTCCCAGCCCCACCCGGGCCAGGGCATCCACGGCCCTTCCCTCCTCCACCTCCCGGGAGGCCGCAATATTTTCTCCCAGGGGAAAGGCAAAGATACTGAAATCCTGAAACACCACTGCGAACAGCCGGGCATATTCCTCCGGGTCATACTTGCGGATGTCGATGCCGTTTAGCCTGATCACACCCTCCGTCACATCATAAAGGCGGCACAAAAGCTTAATAAAGGTGGACTTGCCGGAACCGTTTTTCCCCACGATCGCCATCTTTTCCCCGATCTCAAAGGAGATGGTCAGATCCCGGATGCTCTCCTGCTCTGCCCCGGGATAACGGAAAGACACATGCTCAAAGGAGATATGGAAACGGTTATCCCGGCGCTTTTCCACAGGAATCGTCCCTGCGTACTTGCGCTGCCCCAGCCCCATATACTGGGCATAATCCCCGGCGAACATGGCCATCTGCTTCAAATGTCCCAGAGTAACCCCAAAATAGTTGAGGACAGTGGAAAGCCGTACCATGGCTGCCGCATATACCACCACGCTTCCTATGGAAATCCGGCCCAGATAGGCCTGTAAGCCCACCAGAAGATAGACCAGAAGCTCACAGATTCCGGTGGTCGAAAGGGCAACGGCCTTGCGCTTTTCATAAAGCCTGTTCTGGAAAAGCTGCTTTTCCCGCAGCTTATCGCATACCTCCCCGATCTCCCTCTCGATCTCCTCCTGCTGGGCGTTCATCCGCAAGTCCTTCTGGGCCTCCGCCCCGGAGAGGAGCTCCGCAAAATAGCGCTTCTTGTGGAATAATCCGTCCATGGTATTGCAGCATTCGTCTATCTCCCGAATATAACCGACGCTTGTGCGATAGTTGAGCCTCACCATAATGCCCATGATCATAAGCAATCCCAGAGACAGCCCGATCATGCCAAAGTGCCCTCCACCCTCTCCCTTTTGGAACAGTACCGGCAGAAAAAGTCCCAGCGTCAGGGCAAAAGAAAACGCCGCAGTCAGAATATCCCGGAAATGCCACAGAAACCACCCCTGAATCCCAAAAAAGGATTTGGAAAAGGCGCGGCTACGCAGCTCCTGCACACGAACCTCCTCCAGATATTCGTAATCCATGGTAAGGCTCTTGGCATTCATGCCCTTAGATTCCAGATCTTTGGTGTAGTCCAGCTTCTGCCAGAAGCTCTCCGCCGCTCTCTCCCTTACCAGCCTGCACACAAGGGTGCCCAGCAGAATCCCAAACGCGTACGTAAACAGCTTTTTTGCCCCTGCACCCGCATAGGCCCCGTCCAGGAGCCCGCCCATCCCAAGGATGCCGATATAGGGCAGGAAGCCTTCCGCCGCCCCAAAAAGAACCATACTGGCAAACCATCTTTTTTCCCTTTTCAGAATATCCTTAAGCAAAAACCAGAGATAGCCCCATTCCTGTCTGCTCATAACCCTCTCCTTTTCCGCGCCCATGCCGCGCATTTTACTCCATAAACGCATTCCTTCTTCTTTGTTCTTCCCGCTCCCGATAGTATCTGCTCTGCATCTCAAAGAGCTCCCGGTAGCGCCCTCCCCTTGCCATCAGCTCCTCGTGGGTTCCCTCCTCCATCACCTGCCCCTGCTCCATCAAAAGGATCCGATCGCAAAACCGGGTGCTGGAAAGGCGGTGGGAAATGTAAAGACAGGTTCTGCCTTGGGCCGCCTCGTCAAATTTCAGGTACATTTCGTTTTCCGCGATAGGGTCTAAGGCCGCCGTAGGCTCGTCCAGAATCATCAGCGGCGCTTCCTTATATAAAGCTCTTGCAAAAAGAAGCTTCTGCTTCTCTCCCCCGGAAAAGTCCACGGATCCGCTGACCTCCCGCACCAGGAGGGACTGTCCCTTTTGGGGAAGGCTCTGGTATTTCTCCCAGAAGCCGGAAACCTTAAGGGCCCAGGTAAGTCTTTTTCGGTCGATGGCTTCCGCTCCTTTTCCCGTCAGGTTAAAGTCCAGGGTCATGGGAAGCAGGGCAGAGTCCTGAAACAATACGGAGATCAGCTCGAAATATTCCTCCCTGGCAAAATCCGACGCAGGAATGCCGTTAATGAGGATCCTGCCCCGGTCAGGCCGGTAAAACCCGCACAATAGCTTGACCAGGGTGGTCTTTCCCGCCCCGTTTAAGCCGATCAATGCCAGCTTTTCCCCCGGGGCAATGGTCAGATTAATCTGATGCAGAACGGGCTCCTCCCCTCCCGGATAAGTATAGCTTACCTGCTCAAAGTCCACCCGGATCCCTTCTCTTTTCAGTTCCTCAAGCTTTTCAGCCCCCAGCCCCTGCCCCGACCAGTCCATGCTCTCTGGCAGGGCAAGGAACTGCCGGATATAACCCACGGACACGCTCACCGGATTCAGCACAAGAAGCTGTCCCATGAGCTGTGCGAAATATCCGGACAGGCTCCCCACCAGTCCCATATAAAGTACAAAGCCGGAGGCGGACATTTCCCCTTTTACCAAAAGGCTGATCAGATAAAAGTAAGAAAATCCGTTCACCAGAAAGGCTGCCAGGGCTTCCCCCGCCGCCCGCAGGAAAGCGCCGTCATGAATCTGCCGGTAAATCGAGTCCATATCCCCAAGGGCCCGGTCATATTTTTGTAAAAACCAGTCCGTCATCCGGTAAATGCGGATATCCTTTCCCGCCTGCCTGTCCATGGACATTCTGTTGATGTAGGCGGTCTTTTTGGAATAGGCTCCCACCTTTTTGTGGAGCTTTTCCTGCTTTTTCCGAAGCCATGACATGAGCAGGGTGTTAAACAGGGTATTGGCCAGGGTGAGAAGGAGAATCCCATAGTTTTTCCGAGCGATCAGAATGCCGTACCACCCGATTCCCGCCAGGCTGCCCAGAATCTGGGGCGTGGCGCACAGGGCATTGCGGAACCCAAATTCACTGCGCAGCACATTCCAGGTATTCGCCATCAGCCCTGCGGTTTCCGGTTCCTCCAGCATCCGGTAGTCCAGCCTCATGACCTTGCCATAGCAGAGCTTTTCATAGTACATGATCAGGGTGGGATAATTCCGGTAAAGATATTCCCCCATCCCCTTATCCGCCATTTTTAACAGGCACATCCCCACATAAAGCAAAAGAACACAGACCAGAATCCTTTGGATTTCCCAGCCCTCCTCCAGCCCCTGCACCAGCCGGGCCGGCAGCAAAAGCCCCAGATAGGTGGCGGTCACACCTGGAATGGCCGGCAGAAACTGATAGTAAAAGAGCTTTTGATCCCACGCCTTCGATGCTTTTATGTTGTAGAGGATATTGCCAAGCCATCTGCCTGTTCCCGTCCCCCTGGTTCGCAGAAATCCGGCTGCCTTTTTGGATGTATTCATCTTCGTACTCCTTTTCATTTTCCCGGGTTTCTTTTATTCTATCACAAATTTTTCCCACAAAAAAATTCGCGCACCAACGACTGCCCTGAGTGCACGAATTGTATCTTTATGATTCTCCTTTTTCCAAAACAAGAGGAAGCATCACCTCTGTGGCAAACACGCCGTTTTCACTCTGGCGGTTTAAGTAGCCGTGATATTTGGCTACAATGCTGTCAATTCTGAACAGCCCGAAGCCGTGGCTGCCCTGCTTGCGGGAAAGAAAGCCCTCCCCGGCCCTGACGGCCCTCCCCTTCATGGAATTGGTCACGGATATATAAAGCTGCTTTTTTACAATATCGATATAAACGCGGATAAACCGCTCCTTTTCTTCCGGTATCTCCAAACAGGCCTCCATGGCGTTGTCCATCAAGTTTCCGATCAAAACCGACAGGTCGATTCCCGATATGGCAATGTCCCCCGGCACTGCCGCCGTGGCGTCCACCCCAATATGTCTCTCCTGTATCATGGAAAGCTTGCTGTTTAGTATGGCGTCCACCATCACATTTCCCGTCTTTAAAACCTGATCCACCTCTGTCAAGTCCTGCTCCAGCTTATCCAGATAATCCGCGGCCTGTCCGTACTCTCCCAGGCTCATGTTGGCCTTGAGCACCTGGATGTGGTTGTGGTAATCGTGCCGCCAGCCCCGCATCTTCCGGTACATCACCTCGATCTCGTCATAGTACCTGTTTACCAGATCGTTCTGGAAACGGGAGATTTTTCGCTCCACCAGTCTGGGCAGAAGGAGCCACCAGAGCAGGATATTTATGATCAGGATGATTGCAATCACAACAACTGCCAACATTTATCGCTGCACCCCCACTCCGTAATTGGCGATAAAAGCCGCGTTCACCGCCCTGTAGGCGCCGCGACTGATGGGAAGCCTTCGGAAATCGTCCATCACCAGCTCCGTCCTGGTAATGGCAGAGATATGTCTTAAATTTACCAGATAGGAGCGATGGGAACGCACAATCCCTTTCTGCCCGTCCAGCATTTTCAAAAGCTCCGTTATGGAATGGCGAAGCTGATAGCTCTCATGAGCCGTACTGAGCAGGCTCTGGTGCCCCTGGGCCTCCGCGAACCAGATCTGTGAAGGAGCGAGCAAAAGCACGCCCTCCCCTGTCTGGAAAGCCAGCTTTTCTTCCGGCCTTTGCTGTCTCCGGAGCCGTTCCAAAACCGTAAAGAGCTTTTCTTTAGAGAGGGGCTTTAACAGATATTGGATGGCAGATACTTCGTAGCCCTGGGCCATGTAGGTTTCATAGCCTGTGATAAACAGGATGGGAATATCCTCATTCTCCCTGCGGATCCGCTCCGCCAGCTCCATACCGCTCAGAGCGCCCATCTCGATGTCCAGGATCAGAAGGTCAAAGCGCTTTTCATCCTCCCAGCAAAAGAGCAGGCTCTCTGCGTCAGGAAACTCCGAGAGTTCCAGTATCTGTCCGTTTTCCCGGGCCCATTCCTGCAAGTATTTTGTGATCAGGCCTCTCTGGGCTTTTTCATCATCGCATATTGCAATCCGCATGGGTTACTCCTCAAGGCCGTTTTCAGGCTGTGTGATTAAATATAACTCAGGGGAATCACCCGGTCTTCCCCTTTTAAGGTCACTAACCGGTCATACAGGCAGATGACTCCTCCCGGCCCTCTCTGAATCCCCGGAATCTTATCCAAAACCGTAAAGCCGGCAGCGTCACTTGCCTTCGGATCCGCATGTTTCTTTACCTCAAGCGGATACAAGACCATCCCCTCTTCAATGAGAAGGTCTATCTCCCTTTGGTCTTTATCTCTGTAAAAATACAGCGGCGGTTCCAGCACACCCTGGTTATAATAGCTTTTTACCACCTCTGAGATGACAAAGCTCTCAAAGAAAGCTCCGGACATAGCTCCATTCTTTAGCACCTCCGCCGTATTCCACTTTGTCAGGTATGCCGCCACCCCCGTATCCAGAAAGTACAGCTTTGGGGTCTTTATTGCCCTGTTTGTAAGATTGTTTGAATATGGCCTGAGCAGATATACGATATTTGAAGCAACAAGAATAGAAAGCCAGCGTTCCGCCGTCGGCTGGCTGATCCCCACTTCATTTGCTACGGAGTTCAGATTGAGCAACTGCCCTGTTCTTGCTGCCATCACCATCATAAATCGTGTAAATTTTACCTCATCACCAATTTTTGTCAGTTCACGCACGTCTCTTTCAATATAGGTTCTGACATATGCGCCATAAAACATTTGCCAGTCAAATTCCGGATTTGAGTACAGTTCCGGCATGCTTCCACGGTAAATGCTTTCCCATACTTCCTGATAGGAGAGATCCTTTCGCTGCTTCTTTCGCTCTGCAAAATAAGCGTCCGTGGGCAGGAACGGCTTCGAAAAAGACACCCCGCATTTCTCGCGCAGTGAAAGTCCCAGCAGAGTTACCATCCCGAGACGGCCTGCCAGAGATTCGCTGACATTCTTCATCATGTGAAACTGCTGAGAACCGCAAAGAAAGAACTGTCCTTTCTTCCTTTCCCGGTCGATCTGCATCTTAATCTGATGGAATAATCCCGGCGCCTTCTGGATCTCATCAACGAACACAGGCGGCGGGTTATCTTTAAAGAAAGTTGTGCCGGTATCCACAGCGCTTGCCAGCATAATCGGATCATCCAGAGTCACATACTCCATGCCGCGTTCTTCACGGCAGCGCAATGTGAAATCCGCCCGGACGATTTCGACTGATTTTATATTATTTTTTGAGATGTCCGAAATCCTTTGTCTATCTATTGCGTCTATTTCAATATATAATTTTAATTGAATATAAGAGTTTTGACAAGCGTATCGGAAAATCTTTCACAGAAGGTTTTCATAACCACGCATACAGCCTCAATGATCGGCCGGACTTTCCTTCCCCGGCAGCCAGACGCAAAATTCCAGGAAATTCACATTTCCTTCCCGCTTATTGGACACCATAATCTCCCCTTTCCGGTGAAGGACTATTTTTCTCAGCTTTTTCAGGCCGATTCCGTGCCCCTTACCCTTGCTGGTATAATCCTCCTGAAAAAAGCGTTCGATTTCATCTGCCGCAAATACTCTGCTGACGTTGGCAACGCAAATCCATAACCGGATATTCTCGCAGCTTATTTCCAGCCGGATCAGCTTCTGCCCCTCTGCGCTTCCGATCAGAGCATCCATGGCATTATCAAATAAGATGCCTAAAATTTCGATCAGTTCGTAATCCGGCACCCCTGTTTCCTTTTCCCCCATTGCAATCTGATGCTCTACCCGAATCCCGTACTGATCCGCCTGCTGGATTTTCCTGTAGATAAAGCCGATCACAAGGGGGTTTTCTATGGCTAAAAGCAGCCTGGCTTCATGGCTTTGCTCCATCACCTCACACAGATACTCCCGCTGAGAGCGAACCAGGTCTTCATAGTTATCAATGGTATAAATCATCCCCAAAATCGCATTGATGTGATTGTTCATATCATGCTGTCTCTCTCTCACCAGAGTAAGCAGCTCATCATATGCCTCATAATACAGGCTGCTCATTTTCGCCTGCCGGATTTTCCGCTCTGCCTCAGCCCTGGCCTTCTGCCACTGAAACAGCATCAAAAAAAGTAAAATAGTCGCCATGCAGCCTAAGACAGACAGCGTTTCCAAAAGCATGGGAACCATTCGCTCCATAAAATCCCATCCTTTGTCTATTTTTTACCTGCTGCCTGTCCCACGGAAGGGACGAACAAGAGCAGCTTCACCTTAAACTCCTCCAGGCTGTAGCAAATTTTCATATCTCCGTCGTACTTTTCCACCGTTTTTCTGATACTGGCAAGCCCCATGCCATGACCTTCCGCTTCCTCCTTTGTGGTCATAAGCTCTCCCTTTTCCTGCTTTAATACACCATTGTAGGTATTCCTGATACTGACCGTCAATACGCCTCTGGCATATCCCATTACAACTGCCAACTCCTTTTTCTCACTCTTTTTCATTGCTTCACAGGCATTTAAAAGGAGATTTCCCAATATCACATTCATATCAAAGTCATCCATAAAAAATTCCTGCACTAGCTTCACATCCATGGTGACGCTCCCGCCGATTCTGTAGGTTTCCTCCATGAAATAATTCAGGATACTGTCCACATCCCCATTTCCCGTCTCTATAAGCCGCCTGCTGCCTCCGGAATAAAGCCCCATTTTTTCTATGTAAGCCAGCGCCTTATGATTTTCACCTTTCACAATATAATCTGCCAGCATCCTTGTATGGTGCTTTAAGTCATGACGCATGACCCTGCCTGCGGCATCCTGCTCCTTAATGGCGTCTAACTGTCTCTGATACATCTTCAGTTGGAGCCTCAGCGTCTCTTTCTCCCTTTTATCATCGGATTCTTCCCTTTTTTTCCTGAATTGTCCTCTGCATCCTGCCGCTACAAGAAAAAGAAGCCCCGCCGTATTCAGCAAAAGTTTCTCCCTGCCGCCCCAGGCGTTCAGGCTTTCCATACTTCCTATCAAAAAATTAAACAGCATTATATGAATCATGAAACTTCCTCCCCCCTTTTTCCATATTACACCAATCCCCATAATCTCCCAATAAATTCCCGATATCACTATTTAAAATATCTCATTTCATTTTTTCTATCGATAAATAACTTTTTTCAGCGGTATATACCTGTCCGATTTTCTATAAACTGTTATCAGAAGCCAAACATATAACCCCAAAGCGGGCATTTTGATTTTATACTCTTTGGAGGAAGTGCCGCTTTTACAGATCCATCGGTCCCGGGAGATTGTGAATGAACGAAAAATTTGTAAGAGAAAGAATCACAGAACTGAGAATGCGCAAAAAGAAATCAGAATATCAGTTGAGCCTTGAATTAGGACACAGCAAATCTTATATCCAGTCGATCAGTTCCGGCAGGACGTCCCCCTCCATGTCCGCTTTTTTTGAAATCTGTGATTACTTCGGCGTAAGCCCTGTAGAGTTTTTTGACAGCGCCGTCAAAAACCCGGAGCATATCCACAAGATTACCGACAAACTAAACCTTTTGTCGGAAGAAGATCTGATATTTTTTGAAGAAATTCTGGATCGGCTGATCGGAAATTCCAATCCTCAATAAAGACGGGTGCGAAACAACGGATGCGGGCTTTGCCAGACATCCTTACACAAAAAAGGACTGCCGCAGGGGTATTTTTACAACCGCGGACAGTCCTTTTTACGGGCAGGGGAGAAAACTTCCCCCTGCCCGGTTTATCTTTCCTATATCACAGCAAAAATCGGCTATTTCCTTTATCGGTACAGGGGACCATAAGAAGCGCAGGCCCTGTAGTCCGCCGACTGGGTATCCTCCGTGCCAAAAGCAGACCAGGCATGAGGGCGGAAAATCCTGCTTTCCTCCACATTATGCATATTTACGGGAATACGGAGCATGGACGCCAGGGTAATAAGCTGTGCGCCCACATGACCGTAAACGGTTACGCCGTGATTGGCTCCCCAGTTTGCCATCACGCTGTATACATCCCTGAAGGCTCCCTGCCCGGTAAGCTTTGGCACAAACCAGGTGGTAGGCCAGGAAGGGTCCGTGCGCCCATCGATGACCTTGTGGATCTCATCCGGCAAATCCGCCGTATAGCCTTCCGCAAGCTGGATTACCGGCCCGATCCCGTCAACCACATTGACCCGCAGCATAGTCACAGGCATCTGCGCCCTGCAGCGGAAGTGGCTGGAAAATCCGCCGCCCCTGAAATACTCATAATTTGCCCTGCACCAGTCAGTTGCCTCGAGGCAGGCTTTCACATCCTCCTCCCTCATATCCCAGAAGGGTTTCATACAGCCTTGTCCCTGCTCATTTTTCGCGGCGCCGCTTCCGTCCAGGGCGGTGGCCCCCGAGTTGATCAGGTGGATAAAGCCGTTCTCCGCTATCCCGTCCGGTTTTACGCCCGTCACCCGCTCGCAGGCCCGGGGGCTCCAATAGGTGCGCACGTCATGGAAACAGGGGGCCGTATTGGTCACCAAAGTGCCCAGCATCATGGCAACGCCGTTCAAGGTATCGTTTTCGGTTGCAAAGGACGTGGGCGCTTTCGTTCCGTTCCAGTCAAAGGTGGAAGCCATAATCGCCTCCGTAAAATCCGCATTGGGAAGCCAGTCCGTCCAGTTTCTCTGTCCCTGGAATCCGCCCGCAACGGCGTTCTTTCCAAGGGCCTCCTCATGCCATCCCATTTCGTCCAGCTTCGGATTTCCATAGAGAATATCCCGGATAATCAACGTCATTTTGACAATAAATTCCCAGTCCTGATCCGGAGCAATCACCTTGGACTTCCTGATCACCTCCGGCAACGCCTTGCCGCTGTTTAAGTCAAAGCCTTCCCTGCAGTTGTCCTTTACCCATTTCAGAGCCCGTTCATACTCTTCCCCGTCATAAATGGAAAGGGTAATACGGCGCAAAATTTCCGTCATATCCACCCATTCCGCCCGGATGCCGAAGTACTTCTGGAACAGCTCCGCATTACAATAGCTGCCGGCAATGCCCATGGCGATTCCGCCCACATTCACATAGGATTTATCCTTCATCCATCCCACGCAGACGGCTCCCCTGGCAAAGCCGAGGATCTTCTCCGCCACATCCTCCGGTATAGTCTGATCTCCCATATCCTGCACGTCATGTCCGTAAATGGAGAAGGCGGGCAGCCCCTTCTGAGCGTAAGCCGCCATCACCGCCGCAAGATAAACCGCCCCCGGCCTTTCCGTGCCATTAAAGCCCCAGACCGCCTTGATGGTTTTGGGATCCATGTCAAAGGTTTCCGAGCCGTAGCACCAGCAGGGGGTTACGCTCAAAGTGGCGGTCACATTTTCCTTCGAAAACTGCTCTGCACATCTGGCCGCCTCCGCTCCGCCGCCAATGGTAGTGTCACTGATCACGCATTTCACCTGCACTCCGTCCGGATAACGCAGTCTGCTCTCAATCAGCTCTGCCGCCGCCCTTGCCATTCCCATGGTCTGTTCCTCCAGGCCTTCCCGGACGCCGCCCCAACGGCCGTCAATCACGGGCCTGATTCCTATTTTAGGATACTGCATATTTCTTCCCTCCTGTCCTTTTCTATAATATCTATTTGTATTATATCTCTTTCGATCTTTCACTTCTTGTCCGATTATGGTAAAATAATAGGACAATATTCACCTTTTATTTACGGAAAGGGAGTCCATGAACTACAGCAGCCTGTACGAAAACAAAAAGAGGGGAACCGTTGATTTTCCCATAGAGCTTTACTCCTTAACGAGCGCTTCGCCCCGGTATCAGATGCCCTTTCACTGGCATCTGGATTATGAACTAATCCTGATTTCCAGCGGAAGCTTTGCCCTGTCTCTTGACGGGAAAGCCTTTCCCATGCAGGCCGGAGACTGTGCCTGGGTAGGCGGCGGGGTAATCCACGGAGGGATTCCCAGCGATTGTGTCTATGAATGTGTCGTCTTTGATCTGGGAACCCTGCTCCACGATACCCCTGTCTGTGCCAGGAGCGCCGCCAGATTTTTGTCCGACGAAAGCGAATATACCGGCGTGTTTCCCGGCGGCAGTCTGCAGGCTGAGCTCTCCGGCCGGCTTATGAGGGCCATGCGCGAGGAACAGGGCGGGTATGAATGGACCACCCTTGGACTGATGTGGCAGCTGATGGGAAGCCTGGTGAGCCTGGTGCCCTCTTCCCCTGCTCCTTACCCGAACCGGGGAAATTCCCCAAACAGGGGAAACATCAAAAAAATGAAATGGGTCCTTGCCTACATCAGAGATCACTACGAAGAAGCCGTCACCCTCACAGAACTTGCCCGGGTGGCGGGAATGAGCCCGAAGTATTTTTGCCGTGCCTTTTCCCATATGACCGGGAAAACCCCCATCGAATATCTGAACTATTACCGAATTGAACAGGCCGGGGAACAGCTTCTCCTGACAGAACGCTCTGTCACGGAAATCGCCCTGGCATGCGGATTCAATGATATGAGTTATTTTTCCAGAACCTTTTCCAGATATAAAGGAGCAAGCCCCACTGCCTACCGGAAATCCGCGAAAAGCCTCAGTCACGGCTCCGGATCTCAACAAAGCTGAAGGTATGCCCTCCGTCTGCCGACTGATAGAGGGCAAGCCCCGCCGTTATGCATCAGGGTTGCAAATCCAAGCTCCTCATCCAAAAAAGTAAAATCAATCCCCTGCCCCAGCTGTTGCTGAAAAGGATCGGAGCTGAACAGCTCCCGGGTCTCTTCCGCCTGGTTCTCCCTGGCCAAAGCCTCCTGCTCTTTCCGAAGCTCCCCGTAGGCCTCCTTCTCCTCCTCGTGCTCGCAAAAGGCTTCGGTAAGCGTCTCTTTCAGCAGGTGATAGCCCTCATTCCAGGACAGCTCTCCCGTAAGGATCTTTTCAGGCTCTATATTAAATAAGAAGTAATCCTCGCCGCTTCCCACCCAGACCTGAGCGAGCGCTCTGTCCGCAAGTGGCTCCGTCCCCCAGGGATATTGCCCTGTATTTCGCACAAATTGCAGCCAGTCCGTCAGGTTCGCCGCACAAAAGGCAATCTCTTCCTCCGTGTTGTAGCAGGTGACGGAAAGACTTTGATTCGGCGGCAGGCTCTCTGTCTCCTCTCCGGTATCCCTTGCCTCCTCCAGGGAAAGCTCACGGCCTTTCCCCAGCATCACTTCCCGGCCCCGGTTTTCCCAGAAACAGGCGGCCTCGCTGATCATAATCTGGAAGCGGCCGTTGTTTTCCATTTCATAGCCCTCGGATACATGAAAGAAAATAAATTCTCCCTCCGTCACAGAATCCGGCAGCCGAAAGACATGCCATCCCCCCGGCTGCCTGCTTACGTATTCTGCCCGGCCGCCAAACCGTTCCTGCACCTTTTGAGTCAGCTACTGCCTGTCCCAGCCAGGAAAGGGCCTGCGGAAAATCACCGCCACGGTTTCATAATAATCGACACGGCTCTCCGACAAAAAACCGGAACTGGTTCCCTTCAGATAGCCGTCGCCCATCCTCTCCTCCGTCACCATTTCCTCGGTAAAGGTATAAAAAATCCCCAGGGGCGGGATCAGCCAGAGATAGGTTCCCTTCACCATCTGTGCGAAAGTGCGCAGCGCAAGTCCTGCCTGCCCCGCCCCATATTCTATTGCCTGCATCGCCAGCCCAGGCGCTGCCAGTGCGGCCGAAATGTATAAATATTTTTCTGTCTTTCTCATTTTGCGTATCCGCTCTCCCCGTGTGGCTTTTTTTCACTATTTTACAGCATGTGCCGGGTATTTCAAGTATCCGGCCCCGGTTAGGTAAAAATTCTTATAGAGAAAGTGGAAGCTTCGTGGTATACTAAATTGTACCAACAGGCACGCAGGTCATACACCACGAGGGAGGTTGAGCATGGGAAGAGACGATTATGCAAAAGCGTATAAATTAGGTAAAAAAGACTATCAGGCCAGAATGCTTCGGGGAGAGAAACCCACCTTGGAAGTTTTAGACGACATCATGCCGGATAAGGGCTCCTATTTCGAGCAGCCTCTTGGTCTGGTACAGATTCCTGTGGAGCAGATCGCAGGAACCAAAACGGTAGGAAGAAGCAGCTCCTTTTCAGGAAATTTTATGCCCATTCTGCGGGACGGCACAGAGTTTGCCGCCAAATGGGCCAATTTAAGCACAAGCCATGTGGAAGAAGGGATCCGGGACCCCATCAAGGCTTACGAATACATGAATAAATTCTATGTGGAGGAGGGAAACAAACGGGTCAGCGTCATGAAGTATTTCGGCGTGGTTTCCATCCCCGGAAATGTGATCCGCATTGTGCCCAAGCGTACCGACGAAAAAGAAAATAAAATCTATTTTGAGTTCATGGATTTTTATCAGACTGCCCCCATCAACTATATCTGGTTCAGCCAGGAGGGAAGCTTTGCAAAGCTTCAGGAGGCTGTGGGGAAGAAGCCGGGAGAACTCTGGAATGAGGATGAGCTCCTGAAATTCAGCTACATCTATACCCGTTTCACCGCTGAATTCAAGGCAAGGGGCGGCAGCAAGCTGTCCATCACCCCGGCAGACGCCTTTCTTTCCTTCATCACCTTATATGGCTATGACGAGATGGAGGAAAAGACCACAAACGAATTAAAGGAACTGATCGCCAAAACCTGGGAGGAATTTGCCCTGCTCCAGGAGGAACAGGAAATTGATCTGAGGATGAAGCCCACGCAGGAAAAGAAGCCTCTCATAAGCACGCTTCTGCATCCTTTAACCTCCGCCAGGCTGAAAATTGCCTTTATCTATGAAAAGACACCGGGGACCAGTGCCTGGACCTACGCCCATGAGCTGGGCCGGCTTTATCTGGAGCAGACTTTCCCGGATGAAGTATCTACTTCTTTTTATGAAAACGGGACGCAGGAAACGATTTCCGCTCTGCTGGATGCCGCTATCGCAGAGGGGTGCAATCTGATCTTTACCACCACCCCCACCTTCGTCCAGGCCAGTGTAAAAGCGGCCATCGCCAATCCAGACGTCCATATACTGAACTGCTCCTTAAACACCTCTCACCGTTACATCCGCACCTACTACTCAAGGATGCATGAGGCCAAGTTCCTGATGGGAGCAATTGCCGGGGCCATGGCCGAAAATAACCGCTTAAGCTATGTGGCGGACTATCCGATCTACGGCTCCATCGCCAACATTAACGCCTTTGCCCTGGGAGCCAAGATGATCAATCCCCGGGCAACGGTTTACCTGGAATGGTCTTCCTTAAAGGAAGCGGACTTAGAAGAGCGGATCCGCAAGTCAAACGCCTCCTGTATCTCCGGAAAGGATATGGTAATTCCCGAGGAGGCATCCCGGTTCTTCGGCATTTACCACCTGGAGGGGGAACGCCCCAGGAATCTGGCCATGCCTTTATACCACTGGGGGAAATTTTATGAACAGCTAATCCGCACCATCATGGACGGTACATGGAAATATGACGACGATCCCGGTTCTACCAAGGCCATCAACTACTGGTGGGGAATGGCGGAAGGCGTCATCGACGTGGCCTGCTCCCAGCGGCTGCCTATCGGCACCAAACGGCTGGTAGAGCTTTTGAAAGCCACCATCAGCGCAGAAATTTTCAATCCTTTTTCCGGCATTTTGTATTCCCAGACAGGGGTTGTTCAGGACGATCCTGAAAAGAGCCTTTCTCCGGAAGAAATCATGACCATGGACTGGCTGGCCGAAAACGTGATCGGTTCCATCCCCAAAAAGGAAGAGCTGACCGAGCATGCGGAAGCCGTCATCAAACAGCAGGGAGTAATAAAGAAGGAAGGTTGACATAAGCCATGAGGATACTGGTGATCGGAGATGAAGAGTCAAAATATTTATGGGACTTCTTTGACAAAAGCAAAGTGGAAGGAATTGATCTGATCATTTCCTGCGGGGATTTAGATCCCCGCTACCTGTCTTTTCTGGTAACCCTCTGCGCTGTCCCTGTCCTGTACGTACACGGCAACCACGACGGAAAGTACGAAAAAATTCCGCCGGAGGGCTGTACCTGCATTGAAGACCAGATTTTTGTCTATGAAGGCATCCGCATCTTAGGGCTGGGCGGTTCCATGCGTTACAGGCCAGGGCCTCATCAATATACCGAAAAAGAGATGTATAAGCGCGTAAAAAAGCTCCGGTTCCAGCTTTTTAAGCACCGCGGCTTTGACATTCTGGTGACTCACTCTCCGGCCTACCAGCTCAATGACGGAAGAGACCTGCCTCATCAGGGATTCCAGGTTTTCCGCCGCCTGATTGAAAAGTACCATCCTAAATTTTTCCTCCACGGCCATGTGCATATGTCCTATGGAAGGCAGCACAAGCGGTATGACAAGTATCAGGATACCCATGTAATCAACGCCTTTGAAAGGTGTGTGTTTGACTTTGAGGACGAGGATCCCCAAGCCCATATTTTTAAATAACGGACTTCTTTTTCTTTCGCAGAACGGTTGAGAGAGCCGGAAATACCGGCTCCCTCTTTTTCCCCGACACACTATGACAAGCTTATTTGCCTTTTCCTTCCAGCTCTTCTTCCAGTCCCTCCAAAATATGCACTATATCCCGGATAGGCTCTCCCTTCCTCAGCATATCCTGCATTCTGCGCTGTATCCTCAGATAGCTGATTTTTTCCGGCACCAGACCTTCCGCAATCCCCGGAAAAAACTCGCTCACATTGTCAACCATGATCTTGACCAAATGCTTGTTTAAAATCTCGGCGTAATGCTCCCGGCACTCCAGGGCCACACGGTCAATCATTTCCCGGAAAGCTTTTTCATCCTCCGGCTCCTTCTCTTTCGCCCTGCCCTCCCAGAGTATTTTGTCATAGGAGAGAATCTGATACACATCCCTTTCAAGCCCTACATGATCCTTCATACGCAGAACCGGCAGCAAAATTCCCCAATCCTGCGCCAGCCTCTTCCGCTGCCGATTGACATAATCCGTTTCCAGTCCTGCAATCACACAGGGGATCAGCCCTTCCCCGAACCGCAAAAGCAGCGGCTCCGCAAAGAGGTTGTTCTTAATCTCCTGTTCCATAAGCACATTCGCATTCTCCACCACCTTGCCCTCTGCAAGTCCCAGCAGAGTATTGGCGCTGACGTCTAAGATCTGGCAGATTCCCCTGACAAGAGATAAATCCGGCAGACCGATCCCCCTCTCCCACTTACTTACCGCCTGAGGCGTTACCCCTAACCTGGAAGCAAATTCCTCCTGGGTCATTTTCCTGTTCTGTCTGCACTGACAGATGATTTCTCCAATATCCGCTTTCATATCGATTCCCGATCCTTTCTGCAATATTTCGTCTGCGCGCATTCCCTGAGCCGGCCTGTCAGGCGGCAGGAAATTTCCTGTCTTAATCATATCAGCAAAAAGGCCCTCTGCAAAACAACGTGTGGTTTTTCTTCTGTTCAACTGCCAATAATCCGGTCAATCCAAATGGAATACCGGATGCAGATCGACGCTGACCGGACTGTTATCCGGATTTGTTTCCATAATATCCGCCATAAAATCCCACCATTTCCGATTGATTTCCGTATCCGCCCCTGCCTGCCATAAGGCTTCATTCTCAATCTCAATATATCCGAACAAGGTCAGTGTTTCCCTGTCAAGGAAGATGGAGTAATTCTTCCCGCCGTGTTCATGGATCATGTCCTTCATTTCCGGCCAGAGCCGGTTATGCCTTTTTTCGTACTCGGCCTCCATACCAGGGTAAAGCTTCATTTTGAATCCTTTGATCATTTCCTGTCCTCTCCTTTCTTCCTCTCTCAAAGCAGCAGGTATCCTTTCCCCTGCGAAAACTATATTTATTATATAGCTGTCCTGTTTTTTGAGCAATAATTTAATTTTTCCTTAATTCTTTTTTAAAATTGGTTGAATATGGAGCAAAAAGATGGTAGTATATTACAAAATATACAGTTTCAATCAGAAAACAGGCCTTGTGTAAATTTACCAACAAATTTAGCGTTTACGCTTCGAGCATGAGTACATAATACAATATGCGAGCCATCCTGATGTCAGGTTTCAACGGACATCCTCTATTTATCAATGAATGACTCACTTTACAAAACAGCCTTGAAAAAGGTATTATTGCCGCAAGGCATTAATATACCACACTTAATAAATTATGAAGGGAGAATTCATCATGAAGAAAGTAGTTTTACTGTCCTTAGCAGCTACCCTGGTATTTGCAGTTCCTGTTATGGCAAAAGAAGCCGGCTCTCCTGTAGCAGTTTATCTGGAAGATTCTTCTAATGTAGGGGATCCCAATGTTACCACTGCTGCAATCGAGGAAGCCAAATTAGTTGGTGAGTATATGAACAATGCCGTTACAGGTATTTGGGCAATGGATAAGGTTATTCCTGTTGCTCAGGGCGGCGGCGTAGTGGTTGACGGAGTAAAGACCAATCTGACCTTCTCCGTGTTAAAACCCGAGCTGAGACGTGTTTACACCATCAAGGATGCAGCGGCAGCCATGGGCGGCACTGTATTAAACGTTGTTAAAGTAGGGATTCCTGCTGAGCTTCGTTTTGAGACAGCCAATGTCAACTTCTATACCCCCGGTATTGTAGACGGACAGAATGTGAAAGTGTTCCAGTATGCTTACTCTGAGGGCGATGATGATATTTGGAATGAGCTCAATGTAACTGAAGTAAGGGAAGATCACGTAGTCGTTGATATTCCCAATAACGGCGGCGTAATCGCTTTCGTAGAAGTTCCTGCCGAATAAATAAAGATCTTTTTTAATTTTTCTATCAAGTGTGGGCATATGCGTACTGCTGCGCAAGCGGCAGTACGCTTTTATTTATGCACAGGCCCCTGCGGAGGAAATATGCCCCTACTCCTATAATGCCTGGCAGAACGGGCAAAAATACACGGTTCCGCCCAGATAACTCATTTTTTTGATCTCGCTCCCGCAGTAAGGGCATGGCTTTCCCACTGTCTTTTTGGACAGTCTGGTGACATAACCTCCCGCTTCCCCGAAAAGGGTCTTTTCCGTGTCCCTGCCTCCCGCTCCCATCATCTGTGTCAGGACGCTGAGCACCGCCTCGTAGGTTCTCTTCCACTGATCCTCCGTAAGCAGACTGATCTTCTGTTTGGGATGGAGCGCGGCTTCTAGCAGAATATCCTGGAGAACCCCGTTTCCGAGTCCTGGGATTCTCTGGTGTGTGGCCAGGAATTCCTTGACAGAGGTTTTACCGGAAAGCCCTTCCCGGAGGCTGCAGAAATACTCATAGTCAAAAGCCTCCGTTCCCGGCAGCGGTTTGCTTTTTGCCGCAAGATAATAGGGGTTATCAAAGCTTGCCGGCTCCACCAGAAACATTGTCCCGTACATTTGCACCGTGCAGATCAGGGAGGAGCCGTCCTCTAAGGTGATCCGCAGCTGGTATCTGTCGGGAAGCTTTTTCCCGGGAGGAAAATAGCGGATGTTCGTACCGTCTCCCAGCAAAAGGCTGTGACCGGAAAGCTCTATTTCCACCATGCTTCCGAGCCCTGTGCTGCCGCCGATTCTCTGCCCCTCCATGATACCGGCATAAGCGGAGGGCTCACCGTAATACCATGCAAAAGAGTGCTTCGTGTGCTCTGCCTCGGCTTGGACAATCTCCCGGCCCTCTACAGTCTCATTCAGTTGCTGCGCCAGCGTAAGGCTTTCCGGTATCTCTATCATCTATGCTCCCTCCTGTCTCAGGCCTCTTTTTTCCATCTGGAAAGAGTGGGGAAATATGCCATAAGCATTTCCTTCGCCTCCTCCAGTGTCTTAGCCCTTCCCTGCTCTACTTCAATCGGGGCGCAGAAATTCACCATATCCTCCATGGTGCATTCTTCCATCTCGCCGTTTTTATAGCAATAGCAGCAATAAGTATCGTTTTTGCTTCCGTCCTTCTCCGTACCGTACTGTTCCTCCTGCATGGGCATCCCGCAGCTCTGACAAATCTTTAATTCCATCTCTGATACTCCTTTCAACAATGTAAAAGCAATCTTCTGTTTCATGTAGCTACAAACCGATTATAGCAGTCATAATCTGACATCTGTGTGTCATATTACAGAGGCGGATAAAATTTTTCTTTCCTGCGCTTCTTTCCGTCCGCCGGTCAGGTCTGGGCGGAAGCATCAGTCTCATACATTTTTTTCATGGCGGCTATCCGCTCTTTGATCTCTTCCCTGATCATTTCCGTCCCGAGCACCCGCGCAGAAGGCCCAAAAGAAAGGATCAGCCCATACACCCAGTCGTCCGGGCAGCACTTCATGTGAACCTGAAAGCTTCCGTCCGGGAGCACTTCGATCTCTTCCTCCTCAAAACGATCGTAGACGCGGTAGGCTTCCTTTTTGTCAATCCAAAGCATAATATCCTCCATTCCCGCTTCAAACGGATGCAGGCCGGGACACTCCTTTTCCCCACCCTCCAGGCAACGCGCTGTTATGTCAGGTGCAGGCGCAGATTCTTCCTCCTTCAGAGGTCTCTCCTGAAAAGCTTTCTCCCGGGAAAGGTCCTCCCGCACAGGAAAGCTCTCCTCCAGAATCCGCACCCGTTTCATTCTGAGTACCTTAAACAGCCGCATTTCCTGCCTGGTCCTGCAAAAAGCCCTCAGATACCAGGTATACTCCTTAAAAAGAAGCTGTATCGGCTCGGTTTCCCTGCTGCTCATGCCCCCATACTGGCCGTAATAGTCAAAAACAAGCACCTTGTGGGAAAGAATAGACTCCCGTATCTGCTCGTAAAGTTCTCCCCTTCTCCCGCTCCAGTCAGAAAAGTCAATGGATACCCAATTTAAAGGCTTGGTCTTAAAAAATTCCCCCAGCTTTAGAAGAGTCTCCTCTTCCTTGAAAGCCCCGGTTTCCTTAAGGCTTTCAAGAGCCGATAAAATCTGGGTTTGCTCCTTCTTCGTCACCAGCATTTTGTCCAGCACAAACTGCTCTGTGAGGCTGATGCCGCCGTTCTTCCCTTTCCTGGTATAGACAGGGATTCCTGCCATACTCAGAGTTTCCACATCCCGGTACACGGTGCGGACGCTGACTTCAAACCGTTCCGCCAGCTCCGCGGCCGTAACGTTCTGTCTATTCATCAATATATAAATCATGCCCAGCAAACGGTTCAGCATACGATACCATGCTCCTCTCAAAAAAACAGCTTTTCATCCAGGGCCTGTTCAAACGATACCTGCGTAAAATATGAGAAAAGAGGGAAAGGAGCGGCTGTACCTGTCTTTTAGACCCTCAGCCGCCCTAAATCACTGCTCTGTTATTTCTTCTATGAAAAATCGTCCATGGAACACCGCCCCTGTGTGTACACAAGCAACGGAAATTCACTGTAATAGCTCATCCCGGCCTCTCTTAATATCATGCCAATATTCTGGCGTTCAGGCGGTACAACACGTTCCTTAACAAAGAGCCTGGACCATTTATCGTCGATTTCCCGGATGCCCTTCCTTGCCAGAATCCCCGGAATTGCCGGTAAATGGTCGGGGTCTACGGTGAAAGGGATTGAAATATGGTACTCGTCCGTAATTGCCATGGGACAGCCGCATCTTCTGACTGTCTTACATTTTTCATATCCTTGAAAATGACCTCTTCCCTTAAATCCACAGGTTTTACTTCATCCAACAGGTTCTCCGGAACCGCCTTCAGATTCTCTGTAAGCGACATGGTCCCCACAAAATTATTGACAGGGCCATCCTTTAGCCGATCAAAGCCTTCCATTGCCTTGCCGTCATTATAACAGGAAAACAGGAGGGAGAGTCCGTTATCAAATACGGGAGCCGCGCGATAGGTTCCCTGTTTCTCAAGGATTTCGGTGTTTGCACCATGACGATCACGGTTACAGATCAGATAATCCAATAGGAAAATCTGATAAAAGTATTGCTCTAACCGACTGCGCACAATAAACTCCCATACATCCTCGTCCGGATTTTTGTTTATCTCATAGTATGTCTCAAATGCCAGCTTGTGTTCTCCAGGCTTTTTAAAGTCTATTGATCTTGTAAGCCAAGTACGGTAATTTTTTCTGTCTATTTTCACCTCTGCATAAATCAAATCATATTCCAAATGCGGTATTTTTAATGCATCAGCAATATTCTGCGCCACGATTTCATTCAGGTATTCGTGACCATAGATTCCTCTGACCGTATCAAAATTCGATAATTTATAGTAGTATTTTATCCCATCAGACTGCTCGTATGATTTCAGGAAGCTCCCTCCCCGCCTATTTTCAGTTCCTTCCCAAACAGGGATCAGCCACTATTTTATAGTAAATAGTATACTATAAATAGGAAAATTTTCAAAGCCCTATTAAAAGCCTGAAACCGTAACTTTATTGGCCGGATGCCCTGCAGCACAGTACAAGGCACCGTGAATAGCAGCAGGGCATGGATTCTTTTAATCAAACGGTTCATGTTAAAGTTGTAATGCTTCCAGGGTATGTGCTATAATTTATGTACACAAAGGAGACAATATGAAAGATACAAAAATACAGTGGCATCCCGGGTTTGTGGCTGCCATGAACCTGGAATTTGCAAAAGACAGAAAAAATCTGATTTTTGAAAAAGAATACAATTTAAACACAAAGCCGTTAGAAATAGATCTGCTTGTCATAAAAAAAGAAGCCTCCGTCCGCATTAAAAACGAAATTGGAGCCCTTTTCAGGGGTCACAATATTATGGAATATAAATCTCCGGACGATTCTCTGGATATTGATGCTTTTTATAAAACCGGGGCATATGCAAGCCTTTATAAATCCTATGGGAAAACTTTGGACGCAATAAAGGCAGATGATGTAACAGTCTCCCTTGTACGCGAGGCAAAGCCGGAAGGCCTTTTCCGTTACCTTAAGGAGCATCATTATTCTATCTCAACCCCCAACCGGGGAATCTATTATATTGAAGGGCCGGTTCTGTTTCCAACTCAAATTATTGTGACGCGGGAATTAAACGATGAGACCCATATCTGGCTCACAGCCCTGTCAGACAGGATGGAAATGCAGAATATGAAAAGGCTTCTGAAAAGTGTTACAGGCTTGTCAGGAAAGGCAGATCGGGAATTCGCGGATTCTGTTCTTGAAGTAAGCGTTGGAGCCAATAAACAGGTAATCAATAAGTTGTTAGGAGATGATAGTATGTGTCAGGCGCTTTTGGAAATTATGGAACCACAGTTACAGCTCATAGAAAAAAGGATGAGAGAAGAAGTCCGGGAAAAAGTAAGAGAAGAAGTCCAAGAAAAAATAAGAGAAGAAGTCCAAGAAAAAATAAGAGAAGAAGACATCAAAATAACGATAGGCATTTTAAGACGGCTTGGGCATAAGGATTCTGAAATAGAAAGAGAAATTATGCAAACATATGCCTTGTCTGAAAAGGATACCCGGAGATATTTGTAAAAAACTATATAACCGTATATAGAAAGAGGCATAAAATCACTGCGGGATTTTATGCCTTTTTCTTTCCTGAAACCTGCACAATTTTTCCGGGATTAAAAAATAATTTTACAAATACTCCTTCATCTTCTCCCCGATCTTCCTGCGCAACTCATACAGATAGGAAGCCTCCTTAGGATAGCTGGTAAAGGTAAAAGGCTTATCCTGTCCCTCATAGATCAATTCCTCCACCGCTTCCCTGCCCGCTAAGGCTTCCAGCGCTTCTAAGGCTCTCATATCGTCAATTCCCTGCCTCTGCACCTCTCCACGGATGGACGACCAGGGCTTTCCCTCTATCCCCGGATACACCAGGAAAGAATCTCCCGAAGGGAAAGCATAATTCGCATGCGTATCCAAAAACGGGTTAATATGCTCCTTTGACAGAACCGAATTATAAAAATTATAAC
Source organism: uncultured Lachnospiraceae bacterium (assembly GCA_910579425.1). Classification (GTDB taxonomy): domain Bacteria; phylum Bacillota; class Clostridia; order Lachnospirales; family Lachnospiraceae; genus Suilimivivens. The sequence continues at coordinate 37,995 of CAJTVL010000013.1, forward strand.
CCCAATGCAAAAAGCCCCTGATATGATACAGATACATCAGTACGCCCATGATCCGGTTTCTTGCGCTGGGCATGGAAAAGAATCTGTTAGGCACCTGATATTTCTGGCTGCAGCAATAGTATGTCCACAAGTCCGGAACCTGATGATCGGCAAAAGGCTGAATGTGATTGTTGGCGGGAACCGGTCTCTCCACCAGTCCTTTTTCATAAAAATCAAAGTCGCTTAGGGCATCGATCACCAGCCATCCCTCCAACAGATCCGAAGCCGCCGCTTTCGCCGCCTGATAGCTCTCCAAATGCTCCGCCGAGGGTTCGTCGGAAATATGGAAATAAATCTGCTCCTTTGTAAAGCCAAGGGAGAGAAGCTCCTTTTGCAGGGCGGGCAGAAACGACTTAAGGAAACTGCGGTAGGAAGGGTCGTCCGCCTTTACATGCCAGCCGAACATCTTTTCCATCCTGCCTTCCTTCTCCACCAAAATCTTGGGCGTCGCTTTTGCTCCCCACTGGGTAAAGAGATGAGGAACTTCTATGTATTCAATCCCGTACTTTTGGCAGATGCCGCACCACTTTTCCAGCTTGTCAAATCCAAAGGTCCACTCTCCCTCCTGCAGGGCAATATCCACAAGCTGAACCGTGGTTCTCTCCCCTCCAACCTCTGTGTCCAGAGGCGGCGTAAATACCGGGGTTAAAAGCATATTGATGCCAAGCTCTCCCGCAAGCTTAATCTGCTCTTCAATCACTTTCCAATGGAAATCGCCAAACACCTGGGTGTGATAAAAATCTGCCAGACAGTCCGCATGAAACCACTGGGTATGGATCAGTTCCTGATGGGGAAGCTTACAGTCCAGAACCTCCAATGAAAAGTGCAGGGTTACCGCTTCCTCCTCAATAGAAATATTCTCCCCAGAGGAAATCAGAATTTCCACCGGGTAAACTCCCGCCGGTACTTCCCTTGTGTCGGGAAAATCAATCCACACAGAGCGGTACTGGCAAAAAATAGGCACGATCTTATTCTCCCTCTTTGGTTTGAGCAAATCCGGAAACATTCCCGGCTCCCTGGAAAGATAATTGTCATCCACCTCCCCGTTGACCGGAAAAGCCGAAGGGACAGGCTCCACATCCCGCAGTCTTGCCGCGGTGGGAGACCCCTTGACCTCGCAGGTAAGCTCCGTTTTGGGCCCTTCCTGGGGCGTGGGTTCCCCCCGGTACACAAGTTGCAGCGCGGGAACTTCTCCCTGCAGAATGGTGATCTTTTCCCCCTCTTCCATCACCTGCGGCATCCGGTTCCAGAACACCTTTTCCAGACTTCCGGCCAGATAAAATTCATAATTCTTCATGTTTCTTACTTTAACCCCTTTCTCCTTCTTTGCTGCCGAAAGAAATATCAATCTCTTTGCACTTAACTGCATTTTACCATTCTATTTTGTCTCCGGCAAGGAATATAAATCTGTGAGAAGCCGCTTTTTTAACCGGGACTATGTATTTCTCTTTTTCTACCCTTCGCCAGATCATAATAAAAAATATACTGCTGCAATATCCCCTCATATCCCTTATACCTCTCAAAGGGAAACCCCTGCGGATACCAGGCCTTTAAAGCCTGATTTATATGGGTATCTATGGGAAATGCCTGGGTCTGATGCAGCGCAAAAAGACAAATACACTCCGCCACCTTCACTCCCACGCCGCAGAGCTTTAAAAGCTCCGCCCTGGCCTCTTCATGTCCCATGGCCTTTACCGCCTCTAAATCCACCTTTCCCTGCGCCACGCTGAGGGACGTTTCGTGAATATAACGGCTTCGGTATCCCAGGTTACAGGCATATAAATCTTCCAAAGGTACTTTGGAGAGCGCCTCCGGGCCGGGGAAACCATAATAAACCTGTCCCTTTTCCGTCTGCTTCTTCTCCCCGTAGTTTTTGCAGAGCAAATCGATGCACTTCCTGATACGTTTGATATTATTCTGCTGGGAGATCAAAAAAGAAATGATAATTTCCCACAAATCCTGCCGTAAAATCCTGATTCCGCTCCCCCGCCGGGCCGCCTCCAAAAGATAAGCGTCCTCACGGTCTATGGAATGAATAAATCTTCCGTAGTCCGTATCCAAATCAAAATAATCTTTCCAAATCCGATCAAATTCCTGCGGTGGACAGTCAAAAGCTATTTCATTTCCTTTTTGTCTGATTTCCAGGTACCTTCCCAAGGCTGTCAGTTTGTAAATATCTTCTTCGCCATCCAGTCTTTCCAGCCGGAAGCACTGGCCGGATTCGCAGATCTGACGGATGGAAAAGTGGTCTTTCGTGATGCTTACCATTCCAGTCTCCTGTATTTATATTCTATCCCCAAGCCGCACTTACTTTCGCACATCATATCCCCCAACCCTGCGCAGACACAGAATCCCTGCCAAATCCGCCAGAAACCACCCGATGGGTATGGCCCACCAGATTCCCACAACGCCGACCCCGGGCAGGGGCGAGAGCAGATAGGCAAGCAGCACTCTTGTCCCTAAGGAAATCACCGTAAGCACCAGGGACATTTCCGGCTTTTCCACTCCTCGGTAAAAGCCGTATAAGAGGAACAATAACCCGATCCCGCAGTAAAAGGCTCCCTCAATCCGCAGATAAGCGGATCCTGTTTCTATGATTGCGCTCTCCCCCTTTTCCACAAAAAATCCCATAAGTACAGGCGCAGAAAGAAAAATGAAAAAGGAAATCACAATACAGAAGGCGGCCGAAACAAGCGCAGCCCTGCGTACCCCCTGGCGGATCCGCTCCGCCTTGCCGGCTCCGTGATTCTGGGAGATAAACAGGGAAAAGGCGTTGCCGAATTCCTGGGCCGGCATATAGGCAAAGGTGTCGATCTTCACCGCTGCCGCAAACGCCGCCATCACAATGGTTCCGAAGCTGTTTACCAACCCCTGGATCATCAGGATGCCGAAGTTCATCACCGACTGCTGGATGCTGGCCGCAAAGGAATGGCGGATCACCTCCGACATCGTCCGCTTATCCAGGGCAAGCTCCCTTTTCCCTGGCCTTAGCTCCGGCTCCTTCCCCCACACATAAAGGCCAATCCCCAGCCCCGAAGCCGCCTGGGATAAGACCGTGGCAAAGGCGGCGCCTGCGGCTCCCATCCCGAAGCTCACCACAAACAAAAGATCCAGTCCGATATTCATCACTGCCGCAATCCCCAAAAAGCACAGCGGAGTGAAAGAATTTCCCATAGCGCGCAGCAGGAAGGCAAAGAAATTGTAAAGGAACACAAAGCCAATCCCCCAGAAAATAACCCACACATACTCATACATCAGATCGTATATGCTCTTTGGTACCTGCAAAATATGCAGAATGGGGTGGATAAAGACAAAGGAAAGGACGCTCAGCAGCACTGCTGCCGCCGCGATAAACAAAAAAGAAGCCAGCATACTTTTTTTCATCTGCAAAGCTTCCTTTTTCCCGTAATATACGGAAAAGACAGCGCCGCTTCCCATACAGAGCCCGATCAGGATGGACGTCAGAAATGTCATAAGGGTATAGGCGCTGCCCACCGCCGCAAGGGCATCTTTTCCCAAAAACCTCCCCACGATCAGGGTATCGGCAATATTATAGCATTGCTGAAGCAAATTTCCCAATATCATTGGGCCTGCAAATTTCAGCATTGTCCCTGTTACATTCCCTCTGGTCAGATCCTTCTCCATTTTCCTCACTGCCTTTTGCTTTATTTCATTCTATTTGTTCATCGGCGTATCCGCCTGATTTTTCACTCTGACTGCCCAAGCCGCTCTTTGATCCTGCGTATTTCTTCCTTATGTCCGGCATCGTCCAAAGGCGTTTCCAGATAAAAAGGCAGCCCCCTAAGCTGCGGGTGTCTGAGCACCCCAAGCAGCGCTTCCATCCCGATCTCTCCCTCTCCAATGACGGCATGGCGGTCTTTATGGGAACCAAAGGGCATCAGACTGTCGTTTAAATGAATGGCTCTGAGCAGCCCAAGCCCCAGAACGCGGTCAAATTCCTCCAGCACACCGTCCAGATTATGGACAATGTCATACCCTGCGGAAAAGACATGGCAGGTGTCCAGACAGATGCCAATCCGCTCCGGATGGACCGCGCCGTCCCGAATCGCCTTAAGCTCCTCAAAGCCGGCTCCAATCTCAGTCCCTTTCCCGGACATGGTTTCCAGAAGCACCGTAATCCGCTCTTTACCTGTAATCGCCTGGTTTAACCCCGCGATAATCTTTTGAATGCCCGCTTCTGCTCCAATCCCCGTATGGCTTCCCGGATGGAATACAATGGCCTCCATGCCAAGAGCGTCCATCCTTGCAATATCTTCTTTTATGACCATACAGGCAAATTCATAGGTGGCCTCCTTAGGGCTTGCCAGATTCATGGTATAGGGGGCGTGTGCCAAAAGGGGACCAAAATTATTTTCCTTTTTAATGTTCCAAAAACGCTCTGTTTCCTCCCGGCTGTAATTCCGATAACCGGAGCCTCTGGGATTGCGGCTGAAAATCTGCATGGTATTCGCTTCCATTTTAACCACGTTTTCTGCTGTCTTTGCAATTCCGTCCGCAATGGACATATGGGTTCCCATCGTCAGCATCATGTTTTTCCATCCTTTCAAATCATATCGGAGTAGTCCTCTTCCTCCTCTATGGGCCGCCAGGCTTCTCCGAACTTCACATCCTTAAACAGAGCCGCCAGCCCCGTGATCTGCTTCAGGCGCAATATTTCGTCCCGATCCATGCCAAGATGCTTGGAGATCCAGGCATCCGAACGCCCCAGCTCGTGGAGCTCCTTCACGATATTGCTCATCAGATCCACATTGTGGCTTCCCCTGGCCCGATTGTGGCGGATGGTACTGGCCATCCTCTGGTCAAGAGATTTGTCGATCACCGAGACGGGCAGCATCCCTTTTTCCCGCTCATAAATATCGGGGTGCTCCAGCATCACCCGGTAGCGGTGGAAGCCGTCCACAATTACATAAATATCATTTTCCTTACTGTAATAACAGACAATGGGCATGGTATAGCCGTCGATCTTGATGCTCTCATAGAGCAGCCTCATCTCCGGCGGCGCCACGGAATTGGGATTGTAGGTGTTGGGCTTTACTTTTTCTATGGGAACCTGAATAATCCGGTAAACGGGACTTTTATACTCCATATTCTATCTCCTCTATGCTTTGGTATTTGCGTCTGATTATGTCAATATGTTTTTTCTGCTGTTTGCTCATGCCAAATCCCATAAAACGGCAAATATGGTCGTTTTTCAGAATACAGTAACACATCCTTTTCCAGCTCGGAATATCTTTGGTGGACTTAATATCATCCGTATCATCGGGTATCTTGCCAATAAAAACGATCCGTGTCTTTTTGTTCAGGGTGTAATTGGAAACCCCATTTCTCCGGATCTGATAGCCATGCCGCTCCAGCTCCCGGATATTTTCCTCATCCAGTCCTCCTCCGGTTTTGTGCCAGAATTCAATGGAAGTCTTGAACTTCTTGATATAATTATTGCGCAGCCTTGCCGGCAGAGTATCCAGCAAAAACAGGGTATAGGATTTCCAGGTATGGCCCTCCGGCAGGGTAATATTCCGATACCCCATAGCCTTGGTTCTGCCGTAAATACTTCCGAAATTGGCCCCCTGCACTCTTCCCACCAGCCTGACCCAGATTTCCGGGTCGATGACCCTGTATAAATTTAAGGAATCCTTGGAATAATCGTTAAAGGGTGATGCAACCCGCATCTGAGAAACCTTAAGACCAGCCATATAATAGAGATCATACAAACGATTATAATCATAGCCAAACAGGTAGTTTGCGTGCCATACATCCTTCGATGACCAGTCAAACAAAGGCGATGCACACCAGACATCTTTAAACTGCTGCGTAATCCAGCACTCATCCTTATAGCCGTATTTCTTGTTTAGAAAGCCGCTGTATCTCTGAAGCGATTCCGCTGCCCGCATTCCCAGAAGACACACTGTCTTTTTATTGCCATGCCCCATTTTATACCAGCGTCCAAACTGCCTTGCAAGATCCTCCTGATGCATCCGATACCGATAGGTTGTGATCGGATTATTATCCAGATGAACCACATACTCTTTTTGAGGCATGGCCCTCACCCAGCTCTCCTTCCTGGTATCGTCCCACGGGTACCAGAACATTTCATAGCTGCTCAGAGCCGTGCGGGTAGCCATGGGAAGACACACCCAGTAAGGCTCCACCTGATCCTTCACACGCTCAAAGGTTCTCTCCACATATTCGCTGGTCACCGTATACTGAGCCTCAAAATCCTGATGAAAAAGTCCGATCTTCCTGTCCGGATAATACTTATTCCGATAGTCAAGGGTCAGATTCAGCAAAAGCCCGCTGTCCTTCCCTCCCGAAAAGGAGATATAGATATTATCAAATTCCCTGAAAATAAACTCCATGCGCTCCAAAAATGCTTCATATACACTCTTTTGTAAATACTCTCTTACCATGCCAATCCACCTTCATCCTTGGTATTTTTCCAATTTCCGGAAAACCTTACTTGTGAATTTAGCACAGAAAAAGAGTTATTTCAACCAAATATGGTAATTTTTACCACAGGAGCGATATCTGCACCGATCCGCCTGCAATACTTACCTGGTATGTCCGCTCTCCCCTCCGGCCCCTGCATCCAGAATTTTGTTCAGCCGGGTAAAGAGCATGGCAGCGGTTACGGCAGCCGCCGCAATATCGCTGACCGGCTCGGCCAGAAATACGCCAAACACCTTGTTGGAGAAAAAGAAAGGCAGAATAAAAATCAGCGGTATCAGAAGCACCAATTTCCGCAGGCAGGCCATAAGCAGGCTGATCTTTGCCTGGCCAAGAGCCATGAAGGTCTGCTGACAGCCGATCTGCACTCCCGTTGAAAAAATGCCCGCCATATAAATTCTCATTGCCCATACCGTGTAAGCCACAAGGGTGGAATCACTGCTGAAGATCCCTGCAAAAACCTGGGGAAAGATCAGCAAAAGCAGCCACATAAACGCGGCGTAGACCGTACAGGCGCCAAACTGGCAGCGGAAAGCCTGCTTCACGCGCTCTCTCTTGCCCGCGCCGAAATTGTAGCTCATAATAGGCTGGCCGCCCTGGCAGATTCCCTGCAGGGGTAACATTACCAACTGGCTGCAGGAGGATATGATGGTCATGGCTCCCACCGCCACATCGCCGCCAAAGCGGGAAAGGCTGCTGTTAAAGCTGATATTCAGAATGCTTTCTGTGCTGAGCATGACAAAGGTGGAAATCCCCAGTCCCAGGCAGGGAAAAATCACGCCGGGAATAATCTTCATATCCGGCAGGGTCAGCCGAAGCATGGTCTTGGGGCTTCTCAAAAACCATAACACCCATATGGCGCTGATAGCCTGGCTGGCTACCGTGGCAATTGCCGCACCCCGAACCCCCATTCCAAAGCCGAAAATCAGAATGGGATCCAGGATAATATTGCACACCGCCCCCACCACTGTGGTAATCATACTGAATTTGGCAAATCCCTGTGTGGTGATAAAGGGATTCAGCCCCATAACGATCATCACAAAAATGGTTCCCAATATGTAAATCCGGGCATAGGAAAGGGCATAGGGCAGCGTCACATCACTGGCGCCGAACAGCCTCAGAAGCTGGGGAGTGAAAATATAGAAGAATACCGTCTGCAGCACTGCAAGAATCAACAGTACGGAAAAACAGTTGCCCAGGATCTTCTGTGCTCCCTCCTGGTCCTTCTTTCCCATGGCAATGGCCGCCCTGGGCGCCCCGCCGGAGCCTGCCAGCATGGCAAAGGCGTTGATCATCATCAGGATTGGCAGAAACAGCCCCACCCCCGTCAGGGCGGACGCCCCCGCATCCGGGATATGCCCAATGTAAATCCGGTCTACGATGTTGTACAGCATGTTGATCAGCTGCGCCACTACCGCAGGAATCGCCAGATTCAACATCAATTTCGGTATGCTCCCGCTCCCCATATCCTGCTTTATTTTTTGTTTTGCCATAAAAATTGCTCCTTTCCTTATAAGTACTGCTTTTACTGTTTATTTCCCTTCCCCTGCTTCACATCTGCCTGCGCATCACCAGATATTCGGCCCCTGGCTGATAATAGGGGCAGTCCTGAAATTTATTATACATGGCGGCTGAATACTTGTAAATCGCCCGTTTGTAAAAACTGCACAAAAAATGCTGGGTCGTGCATAGTTTCTATACGACAAAAAAGTCGTAATTCTCCATTAAAAACAGTCCTTGAAATTTTTTACCGGTATAGGTAAAATAGAAATACAGTAATACAAGACTTTTTAAAAAGGAATTGAATGTAAAATGAAAAAAATCCAAACAAAAATTATGCTTTTGGTCATGGCAGCAACTTTAGGCGTTTCCGCCGTCAATAGTCTGCAGGGTGTAAAGACGACCCGTAATTCCACAATATCAGCAATTGAGAAAACTTTGGGGGAAACAACGAAGCTTGCCGCAACCGCGGCACAGAATATGATTTCTACATACACGCTTATTATTGCGGAGATTGCAGCAAATCCGATGCTTTATGACCCAAACCTCTCACAAACGCAGAAGCAGGAATTTATTGAGTCGAAGGTGAAATTGTATTATATGCGGTTCGGCGGTATGGCCGATCTGAATGGTTATGATGCGGTTCATGACGTGGACATTTCCGAAGAGCCCTTTTTTCAGGAGGCAATAAAAGGAACGAATTATATGTCTTCTCCTTATGTGGACGGGGACGATCTGTTTTTAATTGTCTCCGCCCCGATCAAAGAGGGGGATACCATACACGGCGTACTTTATTTCCAGTGCGACAGCTATATTTTGCAATCTATTGTAGAAGAAATCCAGATTGGCGAAGAAGGTGAATCCTATATCCTGGATAAATACGGCGTGACCATTGCCTGCGGAAATAAAGAGGCCGTACTGGAACAGGAAAACATTACAGAAGAAGCCTTGGAAAATCCGGAAAATCAGGATCTGCAGGTCTTGGCAGAAGTGGAAAAGAAAATGATAGCCGGAGAGAGCGGCATTGCGTTCTACTCTTATGCAGAGGACAATTCCAGCAATATCCAGGGATACACTCCGATTCCGGGAACGGATGGCTGGAGCGTCGCCGTGACAATGGACGAAGACGAGTTCATGCAGGACGCTTATGCAGCAAATAACAGGCAGGTTATGGTTTCTATTTCACTATGCCTTGCCGTTCTTCTGGTTGCGGCTTTCCTCAGCCTTTCAATTGCAAGGCCGATCGTGCTCTGTGCCGAGCGCCTGCGCGCGCTTGCGAAAGGGGATCTGAAGAGTCCTATGCCTGAAGTCAGAAGCAAAGACGAGGTACATATACTGGCAGAATCTATTGCCAGCCTGATTGAGAATTTCCATACGATCGTAGAGGAAGTGGGTACGATACTGGGCGCAATTGCAGACGGCGATTTGACGAAGGACACATTCCATGCGGATTATCCGGGGGATTTCAGTGATTTGCAGAATTATCTCCGGATTATCAACGAAAAACTTAACGCGACCCTGAGCGGTATTGTAGAAGCGGCAATGCATGTTTCCGCCAATGCTGACCAGATGGCATCCAGCAGTTCCCTGCTCTCTCAGGGCGCCCTGGAACAGTCCAGCGCAGTAGAAGAGCTATCCGTTACCATGTCGGATATGGATCATGAAGCGGAGAAAACAAATGAGTCCGTCCTTGAAGCGAAAGAAATCGTCGATTATACCGGAGCAAAGCTGCAGGAAAGCGGCCGGGATATTGAGGGGCTGAATCAGGCGATGAACCTGATTATGTCCTCTACCAATGAAATCAGCCATATTATCGACAGCATTGAAGACATCGCCCTCCAGACCAATCTCCTGGCGCTGAATGCCTCGGTGGAAGCGGCTCACGCAGGGGAGGCCGGCAAAGGATTTGCGGTTGTGGCAGGAGAAATACGCGAGCTTGCCGCCAGGTCTGATGAAGCGGCAAAAGCAACGATGGAACTGATCAGACGCTCCACAGAGGCGGCAAACGGCGGAAACGAGATGGTAGAAAAGGTTACAGATTCCGTGACAAGTATCGTTGCCAAATCTACCCGTATCGCAGAGCAGATGAATATCGTATCAGAGGCCATAGGGCGCCAGACGGGATCCATCGGCCAGGTTTCGGAGGCGCTCAGCCAGATTTCCAGCGTGGTGCAATCCAACACCTCATCAGCGGAAGAAAGCGCTGTTTCCAGCAAAGAGTTATCGGAACAGGCTGCCCGGCTGCAGCAGCTTGTCAGCAGTTTTTCCTTACACAGATAAGCGTTAAGGCAGGCGGAATCCGTTCCCCTGCCTTTTGATTAATGCATCAGCATCTCTTCAATAAAAATCCCATATCCCTTTGAAGGATCCTGCACCAATACATGAGTCACCGCCCCCACCAGCTTGTCGTCCTGGATGATGGGGCTGCCGCTCATGCCCTGGACAATCCCTCCGGTTGCCATGATCAGCTCCGGATCTACGATTTCAAGGACAATTCCCCGGTTGACGTTGTCATTTTCCAGATTAATATCAATGATTTCAATATCATAGGCCTGGGGCTCTCCTCCAAGAGAGCAGATGATCTGGGCGGGGCCTTTTTTAATCTCCTGCTTTAAGCCGATAGGCAGATAGTCATAATCCGCAGCTTTCGCCGTTTCCGGGCTGCAGATACCAAAAATTCCCCGGGTGGTATTGTCCGTAATATCTCCCATAATGTTCCTGTCATCATATTCGATAAAACCTGTCAATTCCCCCGGCGATCCATTGGTGCCTCTGGTAATTCCTATGATTTCCGTGTGATAAAGAGTTCCCTTGGACAGAGACATCAATGTGCTGGTATCCACATCATTGATGCCATGCCCAAGAGCGCCAAAGCATCCGCGCTCGTCAATATAGGTCATAGTCCCAACCCCCTGGGCATTGTCTCTGACCCAGATTCCCATTTTGTATTCTCCGCTCTGGTTCATCTCCGGTCTCGCCTTTACCTCGATTTCACTCTTCCCTCTCTGTACCTTAAATACCATTTCCTGGCCGTCGCTGTGGGTGATTTTCTCAATCACCTCCTTCTTCGCGCTAACGGCCTCATCATTAATCTCCAGGATATAATCCCCTACCTGAAATACAAATTCCCCCGGACTGTACCTGCGCCCGTCTTCCCCCTCAAACTCTCCGACTCCTACCACCAGCACTCCCTGGGTTTTTACATAAATCCCTATCGGGATTCCTGCAGGCTTTAATTTTAAATCCTGTATAACCTCAACATCCACTTCCTTAAACGGTATCATTCCAAAGAGCCGTAGCTGAAGCTTATACTGATCTACCTGATTGGCCTTTATGGTGACCGGGTGTCCCAGATTAATGTAAACGCTGTTGTTCACTTCGGGAGAAGAACTGACAGTTCCGCTTACCTCAATGGCATCCTTATATAACTCGCCGGCCGCCGGCACCTTAAAATCCAATTCCTGTTCCACCCCCGCCTTAATCATGATGGTGGACGGAACGCGCAGCCATATAAAATAGTAAGCAGAGAGCATTACCCCAAATACGCCAAAGGCAAGTAATACATACAAAAATTTTTTATATGCCCGAATCAAGCGATGATCCGGTTCCTTTAAACATTCCAAGTCTCCACATCCTTTATTTTTTAGTACAAAAAGGACATACACGCAGTATGTCCCTTTTAGTATGCGAAAAACTTGAAATTTTAATTGCAGGAATTTATTTTTTTACTTCCAAATTGTAACAATCTTTTTTAACCTTTGCGGCGGCTTCTTTCATTTCCCTCGCATTTTCCAGAACTGCCTCCGTCAGCTCTCCGCTGCCAAGAAGCCTTGCCAGCTCCTTCCTGCTCTCCTGTTCCGAAAGCTTTCTGATGTCCGTAACCGTCCTGTCTTTTTTCAGGCCCTTTTCAATCAGGAAGTGGGCGTCGGCCATGGATGCGATCTGAGCCAGGTGGGTGATGCAGATAATCTGATGATCCCTCGAGAGTCTCCCTAGCTTTTCCGAAACCTTCCATGCCGTTCTGCCACTGATTCCCGTATCAATCTCATCAAACACAAGGGTATCCGTTTCATCCTTATCGGCAAATACCGTCTTAAAAGCCAGCATAATGCGGGATAATTCTCCGCCGCTGGCAATCTGCCAGAGAGGTTTTGGCGCTTCCCCCGGATTGGTGGAGATCAAAAATTCCACCTTGTCACAGCCCTCCGCCGAGAAGTCCTCTTCTTTGGATGTAATGGAAATGGAAAATTCCACGTCCAGAAAATTCAAATCCACCAAAGCCTCTTTCAGCTTCTCTCTCAGAGGCTCCGCCGCGCTCCCCCGAAGCTTTGTCAGTTTTTTACAGAGCTGCAGCACTTCTTTTTCCCGCCGCTTTATTTTTTCCCTGAGCTGTTCTTTGTATGCCTCGAAATTTTCAAGCTTCAGGAGCGTCTGTTGTTTTTCCTCCTGGGCCTTCAGAATGTCCTCGAGATTATCCCCATATTTACTCTTTAAATGATTCAACACATTGAGCCTTTCCTCTAAAAGAGTAAACTCTTCCCCGTCAAATTCAAGACTGTCCTCGTACTGGGCCATGGCGCGGTTAAAATCATTAAGCAGATCGTCAATATCCGTAAGCTGTGCGATCAAAGGCATGCTTTCCTCATCATATGCGCCCAGGGATTTGAGTTCCCGCAGGGCATGGCCTATAGCAAGGCCCGCGCTTCCCTCCTCCTCATATCCGGTTAGACTATGAACGGCATAGACTACTTCCTTCACCTTCTTTGCATTGACCAGCCTTCGATATTTTTTTTCAACCTGATCATCTTCCAGGGGATTTAATGCGGCGGCCTCAATTTCATCGATCTCAAAGGAAAGGAGCCTTGCTTCCCTCTCCCGCGCTGCCTCATCTGAGGTCTGCTCCTCCAGCTCTTCCTTCCACTTTCTGTAGTCCGAAAGCTTTTCCTTTAACTCTGTCTTGATCTTTTCCGCATCATTTCCGATATAATCATCCAACATTTTCCTGGCGGCCTGAGGCTTTAGCAGCGACTGATGCTCATGCTGCCCGTACATGTCCAAAAGCCACCCCGAAAGGTTCTTCAATTGTCCCGCGCTGATGGTTTCCCCATTAACGCGGCAGATGCTTCTTGCAGCCATAATCTTTCTCTGGAGGATCAGGGTCTGATCCTCCTCCACGGGGAGCTCCAGGGCCCTGATCCAATTGCACTGTTGTTCATTTAAAGAAAAAGTAAGCTCCACCAGAGCATACTCCTCCCCTGTACGGATATAATCCTTCCCTGCCTTCCCTCCCAGAGCCAGATTGATGGAGCCGATAATGATAGACTTTCCCGCTCCTGTTTCCCCGGTAAGAATATTCATTCCCGGCGAGAAGAACACCTCCTGCTCATCAATCAGCGCCAGATTTTTTACATGAAGACTTTCAAGCATGAATAACCTCCCTTTTATCCCTCCAGCATATTACGGATTTTCTCCATAACGCACTCCGTATCCTCCACCGTTCTGACTGCCATCATAATGGTGTCATCCCCTGCGATTGAACCCACAATCTCCTTCAGCTTCATGGCGTCTATGGCTGCCGCTACTGCCATGGCCATCCCGGATACGGTTTTCACCACAAGGATATTCTGTGCCATATCCATGGAAACAAATCCGTCTTTCAGCACCCGTATATATTTGTCGTTGAGATAATGGTCGCTCTGTACCAAAATCGTATATTTCTGCCTTCCGTCCCCGATCGGAATCTTGGAAAGCTTTAACTCCCTGATGTCCCTTGACACGGTTGCCTGTGTTACCGGATAGCCGTCTGCCTTCAGCCTCTCCGCTAACTCCTCCTGGGTTTCAATTTCAAACTCCTCCACCAGCTCCTTAATCCTCTGATGCCTGCTCTTTTTCATAAATATCCTCCCAAAATCTAATCACTCAGTTTCCTGTGCAGTACCTCCAGGAAACTGACCTGACTGAGTTTTACTATTCCGGTAGTCTTTTTGGATTTGCGGATTTCAATCTTCTCTCCCGTGCGCAATAACACTTTATGGCACCCGTCAAAAATTGCTTCTACCTCCTGTGTCTCCCCGTCCCTGCTGCTCTCAATCTCCACTGTAACTCTGTCCTTTGACGAGAGCACGATACTCCTGTTGTGCATGGAATGGGGACAGATTGGGGTGAGCAAAATCAGCTCCGCCTTAGGCTCTACAATCGGCCCTCCCGCGGAAAGGCTGTAACCGGTAGAACCGGTCGGGGTTGCCACAATCACTCCGTCGCCGTGAAACCGATGAAGAAGCTGACCGTTCACATAAATATTAAAATTGATGATCTGCAAAGATCCCCGTCTCGTAATAACAATATCATTCAGCGCCCTTGTCTCATCCTTTACGGTTTCCGCCTCATAGCTCCTGCCCAGAAGCATCATGCGCTTTTCGATCGTAAACTCCTCCCGGATCAGCTTTTCAAGGGCGCTTTTGATCCCGTCCTTATTCACCTCTGTCAGAAACCCCAAAGTTCCCATATTGATTCCCAAAAAAGGAATATCCAGCTCTGCCAGATCAACCGCCGCCTGAAGCAGCGTCCCGTCTCCTCCCAGAACAATAATACAATCCACCTGGGGACTTACCTGCTCCCGGTAGGTATATCCGTCCCGGTCGAGCCTTGGAGTCCCGGCATCCACAACGCAGGCTATTCCAAGGTTTTCCAGATAATCCCTGATAAAGCCGGCTGTAGTAAGCGCCCCCTCCCTGGTGGAGTTCGCGATTACATAAAAAAATTTCATAACCTTCCCCCTTGCTTATCCCAGAATTTCATGGGCTCCTGCAACTGTCCCGGAGATAAGCGCAGCTACCCCTTCCCGATAGGAATATCCGCTTTTTTGTTCTGTAATCTCCAAAAGCGCTCTCTGTGCCTCACTCTCTGTAAGCTCTGAAGTGTTTTGAGTTTTCATGGAATTTTTCCGCAGATGAAGCAGATATTCGATATTCCCCTCCGGACCTTTGATGGGGGAAAAATCAAGATGCAAAACGTCAAATCCGATATGATCCGCAAAGTCAATGATCTTTCTGATCACTTCCTCATGAATTTTAGGTTCCCGGACTACTCCCTTTTTTCCTACTTTTTCGCGTCCGGCTTCAAACTGAGGCTTAATCAGGCAAACCATCTCTCCCGGGCCGGTAAGAAGCGCCCGGGCCGGCAGAAGAATTTTGGTCAATGAGATAAAGGACACGTCTACAGACGCAAAATCAGGCTTTTCTTCTATATCCGCAGGAGTCATGAATCTGAAATTAGTCTTTTCCATACAGACCACCCGGGGATCGGATCTCAACTTCCAGTCAAGCTGTCCATACCCCACGTCCACAGAATATACCTTACTGGCGCCGTTTTGCAGCATACAGTCAGTAAAGCCCCCTGTAGAGGCGCCGATGTCCATACAGACCTGTCCCTCAAGCTCAAGACCGAATTCGGACATTGCCTTTTCCAGCTTAAGGCCTCCCCTGCTTACATATTTAAGCACTGCCCCCTTCACTTCTATATGTACCTTATCCGGATCAAAGAATGTGCCTGCTTTGTCCTCGCGCTGTCCGTCCACAAACACATTCCCTGACATAATGAGAGCTTTGGCCTTTTCTCTGGAGGCGGCCAGCCCCTGTCGTACAAGCAATAGATCCAATCGCTCCTTCATGATCAGCTTCCCATCTCTTTTTTGATTTTTTCCACAATGGTTTCCGCATCAATACCGATTTCCTGCTTCAGCTGCTCCACATTGCCATGCTCCACATACGCATCCGGTATGGCGATCTGCAAAAATCCGGCTTTCATATCCATTTCATTCATTGCTTTCCTGACCTTTTCCCCGTAACCGCCGCTGGCAACGTTTTCTTCCATGGAAACCACCAGCCTGTGATTCTCACAGGCCCACTTTACCGCTCTCAAATCAATAGGCTTCACGAATCTGGCATTAATCACACTGCACTTATGACCTTCCTGATTGAGCCGCGTCTTCACCTCCTGCGCGGTCTTTACCATACTTCCCACTGCCATGAGGCAGATTTCCCCTTCCGCATAGAGAAGCTCTCCCTTCCCCATTTCAATGGGGCTGCGGTATTCCTTCAGTCCCCCGTAAGCCTCTCCTCTGGGATAGCGGATTGCCACCGGCCCGTCGAAAGCTATGGCAAATTTCACCATATCGGAAAGCTCCCATTTGTTTTTGGGCGCCATGATGTGCATATTGGGAATGGATGACAGGTAGGAAAGATCAAAAATCCCCTGGTGCGTTTCCCCGTCGCTTCCCACCAGGCCGGCCCGGTCAATGGCAAAGACCACCGGAAGGTTCTGAATACATACGTCATGCAAGATCTGGTCATAGGCTCTCTGCAAAAAGGAGGAATAGATCGCCACAACGGGCTTTAATCCCCCGGCGGAAAGCCCCGCCGCAAAGGTTACCGCATGCTCTTCCGCTATTCCCACATCAAAGAAACGTTCCGGATACATATTTCTGAAGCGCTTTAAACCGGTTCCGTCCGGCATGGCCGCAGTGATGGCGACCACTTTTTCGTCTCTTGCCCCCAGCTTCGTCATGACGGTTGAGAAAATATCCGTATAGCTGGCCACCGTCCGCGGTTTCGTGGGAAGCCCTGTCTCTATGTCAAAGGGCTCCGCTCCGTGGAACCTTGCCGGATGACGCTCTGCCGGCGCAAAACCCTTCCCTTTCTGGGTAATCACATGGACAAGCACCGCGTTCCTGGTTCTTTTGGCCTCCTGCAGCACCTTGAGCATTGCAGGAATGTTGTGTCCGTCCACAGGCCCCAAATAGGTAATTCCCATATCCTCAAAGAACATTCCCGGCACTACCAGATGTTTAAAGCTGCTCTTAGCCTTGCGGATGCCCTCCACCACTCTGTCGCCTATGGGAATATCCTTCAGAGTATTATATACCCCTTCCTTAATGTCAAGATAGGCATTGGCTGTCCGGATGTTATTCAGATACTTGGACATCCCGCCCACATTTTCGGAAATGGACATATTATTGTCATTTAATACGATAATAAAGTTCGTCTCCAGCTTGGCGGCATTATTCAGGGCTTCATAGGCCATGCCTCCGGTTAAGGAACCGTCGCCGATCACCGAAACTACGGTGTTTGTCCCACCCTGAATATCTCTTGCCTTGACAAGTCCCAGCCCCGCAGAAATAGAAGTGGAACTGTGCCCCGTATCAAAGCAGTCACACTCACTCTCCTTTCGCTTGGGAAAACCGCTCAGGCCGCCCTGCCTGCGCAGATTTTCAAAGCCCTCCCGTCTGCCTGTAAGAAGCTTATGGGTGTAGGACTGATGGCCCACGTCCCAGATCAGCTTGTCCTGCGGAAGATCCAAAAACAAATGAAGAGCCATGGTAAGCTCCACCGCTCCCAGATTAGAACCCAAATGCCCGCCGCTGCGGGAGATTTTTTCGATCAGGAAATCCCGGATCTCCTGTGCAAGCTCCTGATAGTCCGCGGAATCTATATTCTTAATATCATTGGCGCCTTTAATCATATCAAGTAACATATTCTCTACCTTCTTTTCTTTCGTCCGCCCCTCTTTAGAAACTGCCGCGCTTATTTTTCCCTGGTAATCAGGGAAGAAACAAGCTCTTCCAGAAACTCATTTCGCCTCTCAAAGGACTGCAGAATCAAAATCGCCTCTGCAGACATTCTCTTTACCTCCTTTTGGGAAGCTTCCAGCCCATGAAAGGAAACATAGGTAAGCTTGTGATTTCTCTCATCGCTTCCCACAGGCTTGCCTAACACCTCCTGACTGCTGATCACGTCCAGAATATCATCCTGAATCTGAAAGGCAATCCCGATCAGAGCACCTGCCCGCTCCATGGCATCCACCGCCTCTCCCCCGGCCCCGGCCAGAATGGCTCCAATCATCATGGCTGCCTGAATCAATGCGGCGGTTTTATTTTCGTGGATAAACAGAAGTTCTTCTTCTGTCACCACCTCTTTGCTTTCTGACTCAAGATCGGCAGACTGACCGCCGATCATACCGCCGATCCCTGCCTTCTGGGAAAGCACCTTAAGAGCTGCCGCCGCCCGCTCCATGGCTTTGGGGTCCTCTGCCTGCGTAAAAGCACTGGCTGCCGTTTCATAGGCCAGATTCAGCAGCCCATCCCCTGCAAGCACTGCCATCCCGTCGCCGTAAACCTTCCAGGTGGTCTTTCGGCCTCTGCGGTATTCATCATTGTCCATGGCCGGCAAATCGTCATGCACCAGGGAATAGTTATGAATCATTTCAAGAGCCGCCATAAAGGGCTCTGCCGTTTTCCCCTCTCCCCCAAACAGAAAGAAGCTCTCCTCTAAAAGTACCGGACGCAGACGTTTTCCGCCCGCCGTTACGCTATAATTCATAGCCTCGGTTACTTTCCCGGAAAAGCCCTCCGCCTCTGGCAGATACTTCCTTAAGACCGCTTCCGCCCGGTCTGTCTTTGCATCCAGTATTTCCTTAAAATTCATTGGTTTCTCCATCCTCATTTAAAACCAGTACCCTTTTTTCCACCATGTCAATGGACTGATTGCATTTTTTGAGCAGCTCCATGCCGTTTTTGTAAATTTGGAAGGACTCCTCCAGGGAAATATCCTCCTGCTCCAAAGCCGCTACCGTCTCCTCCAGCTTCTCAAAAGCTTCCTCCAGCTTCAGATCTTTGGTCTCATTATTCTCCATACTGACTGATTCCCTTTCTGTGCGGGTATTTCCCTTTCACCTCTGCCTCCACTCTTCCGTTTTTTACATAGATGTGGAGCCTGTCCCCGGGAGAAACCTGATTGACATCCGTAAAGGTTCTCCCCTCCTCATCGGCCACATAAGAATATCCCTGATTTAACTTATCGAGAGGAGACAGCCCTTTGAGTTTTTCGATATACAGGGCCAGCCGGTGTCTGCTCTTTACAAGCCTTTCCTTCATCGCTGCCGATAACCGCTCCTCAATGCCGATGGCATAGGTTCTTTTCTCCCTCACCCTGCTCATAGGGCTGTTTGCCCTGAGCCTGGCCTCCAGTGTCTGCAAAGCCGCGCGGCTTAACCGGATACGCCCCTGTATCTGCCGGTTCAGCGCTGCCTTCAATCCTTCCAGCCTGGCCATGAAAAGCGCCAGATCAAAGACGGCGAGCTCGGCCGCCGCCGAAGGCGTGGGTGCGCGCAAATCCGCCACATAATCAATGATCGTGGTATCCACCTCATGGCCCACCGCTGAAATTACGGGAACACTGCAGTCAAAAACCGCCTGAGCCACCGCTTCTTCATTGAACGCCCACAAATCTTCTATAGAGCCGCCGCCCCGCCCTACAATCATAACGTCAACCTGCCGGCACTCTAACTCCCTGATTCCCTTCACAATGCTTGCCGCGGCACTCTCCCCCTGTACGATGGCGGGGTACAGGATGATCTGCACAAAGGGATTTCTTCGTAAGGCCACATTGATAATATCCCTGACTGCCGCTCCGGTAGGAGCCGTCACCACCCCCAAGGTTCTTATAAACTGCGGAATGGGCTTTTTGTACTCGGGCGCAAACATCCCCCGTTCGAGAAGTTCGCTCTTTAACTGCTCAAATTTCTCGTAAAGCGCCCCTGCTCCATCCCGGGTGATGCGCCTGGCATACATCTGGTATTTCCCGTCCCGCTCATACACCTCAATGCTCCCTCTGACCACCACCTGCATCCCTTCCGCCATCCGAAAGGTAAGGCCTGAGCGGTTTCCTGCAAACATCACGCAGGCAATGGTACCCTTTTCATCCTTTAAGGTAAAATAAATATGTCCGGAGGAATGGTATTTGCAGTTACTGATCTCTCCCTTCACGGAAAGCTCCTGCAGCAAAAAATCCTGTGCGAACATATTTTTAATATAGGAATTAACCTGTCCAACGCTATAAATGTTCTGCATTCCGCTCTCCATGCCTTTTTCCCTCCCAGACCGAGGGCTTCTATACAAACTTTGCCAGAACGCCGTTCACAAAGGAGGACGAGGAATCCTGTCCGAATTTCTTGGCCAGCTCCACCGCCTCATTGATCGCCACACCTGTGGGAATTTCCTCATCATATAAAATCTCGTATACTGCAAGTCTTAAAATAGTAAGGTCGACCTTTCCCATACGGGAGGTTTCCCACCCCTCAACCCTGTCATTTAATGCAGAGTCGATACGGTCCAGATTCTCTATGATCTTATGAAACTTTTCACTGATCCGGGTATTCTCCTTCTCTGACATGCCGTTTTCCTCATCCCGGAAGAAAAAATCCTCCTGTTCGGCAATCTCTTCTCTGGCATTAAACTCCACCCGGAATAACAGCTTGAAGACTTGTTCTCTTAATTCTCTTCTGCCCATATTATCTGTCCCGTATTTATTTTTCTTTTTGCATGCAAACCCCGGCAATGCGGATATCCACATCGGATACCTCCAGCCCGGTCATATTCTCTACCGTTGATTTGACTTTCTCCTGGACTCTCTGGGAAATTGCCGGGATGTTGTAGCCATACTCCACCACCAGTGCAAGCTCTGTCTTTACTCTCTTGCCGTTTACTTCCACTCTGACGCCCCTTGCCAGATTTTTCACACCCATCCTGCTTTTCAGTTCATTGCCGATGTTGCCTGCCATGGAGGCAACACCCTTTACGTCGCTTGCCGCAAGACCGGCGATCATTGCCACAACGTCATCGGCAATTTTTACTGTGCCAAGCTCCTCATGCAGCACATGCATATTCTGTTCTACTGCTTTGTCCATAATCTATCCCTTTCTTTCCTTTGATTGCCAGCTTCCCTATTATAAATTATAACACATATCATACCAAAAAATCCGTTTTTTGCCTAGCCCCAGTCAGAGAAAAATGCTGTCCGTGACGGTTCAGCCCCGATCCTTACTGCTACAGCCAAAAGCTGAGGCTGAGCTGCTCTTCATTTTCGGCGTAGGAAACCGTCCCCTCCTGGGTATTCAGATAGTCAAAAATTTCCTGCTCCTCTATCAGATGCCTTATCATCTCATCATAAACCGTCAAATCCGCGCATTTTAAAGTCACATAGGTGCTTCCCCGCTCATAAGATGCCGCAAATACCTGCTCTAACTTTTCCCTGTCTGTCTGGGTAAAATAGAGCCCCTCTCTGACATAATAGTTATCTTCCATGGAGTCGCAGACAGGCACCTCGACAATCGGATCGATCATATGGGTTCTTGTAAGCTGGCTTGTGGTAACGCAGAGATAATCGTAGTTGATGGGCGGGATACTGCCAATGCCCTGATCTACATTCCCCCCCACAATCTGGTAGGAAGCGTCCCCCCATGTGGTATCCACATAGTAGTAATCGCCGTCCAGCTTTACCAGGTTCCAGGCATGTCCCTCTCCGCCGGATACTCTTCCCATAATAAGCGTTGACTCGATTCCAGCCTTCCTCAAGAGATACTGTGTCGCTTTGGCATAGCCCTGACACACGCTTTTGCGATGAATAAACACGGAGCAGATATTTTGATTGTCGGGGATTGCAGCATCGTATTCCGTATGATTTATAATGTACTCATAAATATACTTTACTTTCTCATAGTCTCCAAATCCCGCCTCCATTCCGGAAAGACATTCCTCCACATACCGGGCAATCTGGGCCCTGCGAAGCTCAGCCTCCTTTTCCGTTATATTGTAGGTCCCGGAGAATGTGATCTTTTTGACCACCTCCCCTAAGGTATATCTGGTAAAGGTATATCCGTCTACATAAAAGATTTCGGGATGATCATTGAGCACACACTGGAAAACCTTCTCAATTTTTTCCGCCTCCATGCAGGATAACGCCGTTCCTTCTCCGAATTCAGTGAGAATTTTGAGAATTTCAGCATAGATCACCTGCTCCTCTTCACTGAGCCTGTCGTAATAAAACAGTCCCCTCTGCTGCTTTCTGAGCTGGTTCGTCTCCTCCATGGAGATACCGGGAATGGCATTTACCTCCTCCGAATCCGTTTCCTGCTTTTGCGTTTCGGCCGGTTCCTCCTCCTTCGCCGGTTCCTTCTCTCCGGCCGGCTTCCCCTGGACATCCTCTCTATTTAATTGTGTCTCATTTTGGGCCGGTTTATCCTGCTTTTCCGGATGAGCGCACCCGATCAGCAACAGCATACAGGATAAAAGCAGACCTATAGTTCGTCTTATTTTCATACACAATGCCTATTTACTACGCCTGTTCGTTCCATCTGATTCTTCAAGACGGCAGTCCGGTCAAAGACCGGGCTGTCGCTAGTTACGTCCAAACTCCGAAAGCTTAAGCCCCTCATTCCTGTCCAGAGTCATCCCTACGCTCCATGCGTTGATGAATAAAAGAAGAGGATTTCCTTTCAGATCTTTTATTTTTTTCATATCGGAGGTGCCGGTGAGCTTGTCCAGCTCAATATCCTTGTTTTCAATCCACCGGATATGCTCATAGGGTAAATTCTCCAGCTTAATCTCCACATTATATTCGTTTTCCAGGCGATACTTCAGCACATCAAACTGTAAAACGCCTACCACGCCCACAATAATCTCTTCCATACCGGTATTAAATTCCTGGAAAATCTGGATGGCCCCTTCCTGTGCAATCTGAGTGATTCCTTTTACAAATTGTTTTCTCTTCATGGTATCCATCTGCCTGACTCTGGCAAAATGCTCGGGAGCAAAGGTGGGAATCCCCTCATAGCGAAACTGCTCCTTGGGCATGCACAGAGTATCTCCGATGGAAAACTGTCCCGGGTCAAAAACACCGATAATGTCTCCGGCATAAGCTTCCTCCAGTACCTTTCTCTCGCTGGCCATAATCTGCTGAGGCTGTGAGAGCCGCATCACTTTTCCGCCCTGCACATGTTTGACCTCCATACTTGCCTCATATTTGCCGGAACAAATCCTCATAAAGGCGATCCTGTCTCTGTGGGCCTTGTTCATATTGGCCTGGATCTTAAAGACAAAGGCAGAAAACTCCTGTTCTGTGGGGGAAATGATTCCCACATCCGCCTTTCTTGGAAGCGGAGTTGTAGTCATTTTCAGAAAATGCTGCAAAAAGAACTCCACACCAAAATTTGTCAAAGCAGAACCAAAAAACACAGGCGTCAAATCCCCTGCCTGAACCTGCTCCAAATCAAATTCCGCACTGGCTCCGTCCAAAAGCTCAATCTCATCCGAAAGCAGCCCTGCCGCTTCCTCTCCGATTGCCGCCAAAAGATTATCTCTCTCGTCTGCCGGGATCTCCCTGCTCTCCCCCTCTTTGGTTCCTTTTTCCGTATCGGAATAGGTAATGACACACCTTCTTTCCCTGTCATATACCCCTTTAAATCTCTTTCCCGAACCGATGGGCCAATTCACCGGGCAAGTGGCAATCCCAAGCTCCTTCTCGATCTCATCCAGAAGCTCGAAGGTATCGTTGGCATCCCGGTCCATTTTGTTGATAAAGGTAAAAATAGGAATTTTCCGCATAACGCAGACCTTAAAAAGCTTTCTGGTCTGGGCTTCCACGCCCTTGGACGCATCGATCACCATCACCGCGGAATCCGCCGCCATCAGGGTACGGTAGGTATCCTCCGAGAAATCCTGATGTCCCGGGGTATCCAGAATGTTGATACAAAAATTGTTATATTCAAACTGCAGCACCGAAGAGGTGACGGAGATCCCTCTTTCCTTCTCGATCTCCATCCAATCGGATACAGCATGTCTTGCCGTGGCTTTTCCCTTCACGCTTCCGGCCAGATTGATGGCCCCTCCATAGAGCAGAAACTTTTCTGTCAGGGTGGTTTTCCCCGCATCGGGGTGGGAAATGATGGCAAAGGTTCTTCTTCTGTTTATTTCATGTTCATAATTACTCACGTGTTTTTCCTCCGGATTCTTTCAATTGTATTTTGCTTTTCTCTGTCATGGGGAAACAGGCGCTTTTAATGGGGAATCCAGGACCCGGTCCCTGCATTTTTGGCATATGCCCGCTTCTGTGCGGCGCCTGCTTCCTCATGCTCTAAAGTAACCACTTTTTTCATCAGGGTATCCCTTTCTTCTCTTTTATCAAATTATTTCCTGTAATAGGATACCACATTTTTCTTCATATAGCATTAACATTATTCGTCGCTTAAGGTGCTGATCACAATTGCATCCGGTGTTACTCCCGTTTTGCGGACGATAATGTCCTCAATCTGGGCCCTCTGCGCTTCAGAGAGTTCGGCGGCATTGACCACCACATCCACCGTCTCGTCGGTGATGCTGACCACCACATCATCGAATCCCTTGCTCTCAAGTAAGATTTCCGCTGAGGTTTCTTTCTCCGCAATGTCCGTGATGGCAATCATATTGTCCACGGCTTCCTGCTTCTGCTCCTCGCTGATATTCACATTATTGATAATTTCAAGCAATGTCTCTTTATTTTTGGCTCTGGTCTGTTCCTTTAAGAGTCTTGCCCCTGAAAGCGTATTTAAACTGCTTGCCGAGGTAAAAACCGCTTCCCCGGGAGTTTCCTCTTCCGAGAGCTGATTCTCGGTATTCTGAGCTACATCTCCCGTCATGTTTTCTGCGAGAACCTCCTCCATGCTTTCGTCCAGATAATTCTCCTCCTGAAGCACCACCTCGGAATCCATGCTCTCAATATCGCTGTAAGAAGCCTGCTCCATATCCTCATCGGATATTTCGAACAAAGCCGCCACATCCGTGTCCTGCGTCTGGTCCTGTGCCACTACTGTATCGGAGCCCGCCGTCATAATTTCCTCTTCCGTAATTCTGCTGCCGGCAAAGTTCAGATAACCGGCCACGGCAATCATGATTGCCAGCGCTGTGATCATAATTTGATTCTTTTTCACCATATTCTTCAAGTCCGTGTCTCCTTCTTATTGTGATATTATCATTTTAACTATTTTAATCTTATGTGCCTCTATACCAAATAATGCCTGAATTGCTTCCGTTATATTTTGAACAATCTTCGCATTTGCGCCTCCCTGGGCAGACACCACCACTCCCTCCACCCTGGGGGCCAGAAACTGCTTCACAAAAGGGCCGGCGCTGCTGCCCTGGCGGCTGTCAAATATAGTTTCCTCCCTCATGCTGGTACTGACGCTCTTCCTGCTTCCTCCCGCCGAATCCTCCTCATCGGAACTGCTTTTCTCCGTGCTCTGATCCTTTTCTATTACGGACACGCCGCCGTCCTCTAAGGTCACCATCACCCTGACCTTCCCTACGCCGTCCATCGTTGACAAAAGCTCTTCCAGGGAATGTTCGAGGGCGGCCGTATAGGAAAACAAGCCAAACTCCGCATCCGAAACAGCCCCCGCCGCTTCGGCGTCTGAACGTACTTTTATTATATCAGCTTCACTGTCCCATTGTTGGGACTGTGTCTTAGTTTTTTTATCTTTTTCCTCCACAGGCCATGCGATTACCAGAAGCAGTACTCCTACTAAAATGACAATCAGAAAATTATCTCTGGTCAATTTGGCCACAGGCAGTTTCCCTGAAATCCTTCCGGCTGCCTTTTTTTCCCTGTTCTCCTGATTTTCCTGTTTTTCCTGCATCCCTCTACCTCCAGACAATCCTGATTTTTTCCTGCTCCACCCCAAGTATGTCTCCGTACCTCTCCTTAAGCTCCTGCTCCTGCCTTTCTTCCTTATCTCCTTTTGCTCCCACCTCCACCGCTACGGGCTCGATCCATATTTCTCCGGCGTTCTCTGCTTTTCCCTTTTCCCGGGACAAAGTAACCGTTAAATTTTCTTTTTCCCGGTCAAAGCTCACACTTACAATTCTATGACCATTCTCGCCCTCCTCCAGTTTGTTTTTTATTTCCTCTTCAATCTCTCTTCCGATCACCGCCCCGTTATCCTCCAGCACAAGCTCCGCTTCCTGCCGGTGTATAATCTGCTCCAAATCCGAAATCCTTTCCCTTATTTCCAGTTGCTTTTCCTCACTTAAAAAAATACCAAACAAAGGCTCTGTAATCCGCAGAATCAGCATCATCCCCACCAGCAGCCTGACATACTTTCCGTAAGACGTGCCCGGTACAAAAAACAGGATCGCCTGGGCAATGATCATAAAAATGCAGATTTCTTTTATGGCAGAAATCATATTTTCCTCCTATCCTCCCATCTGACCTTCAAGAGAGCATACATCTCAGGCCGCCGTATAAGAGATCACCGCAATCACAATCACAAACAGCGCCACTGCCGTAAACACACATCTAAGGAGCAGAAAGCATCCTTCTCCCACCCGGTCCGTACAGGCGGAAATCCGCTTATCGCTTACAATCCCTGTAACCGCCGCTCCCAGCTTGACCACCCCTGTGACAACCAGAATTTTTAACAGAGGCAGGATACAGGCTCCTGCAATCAGCACCAAAAGGAGAACTCCCATACTGTTTTTGATCAAAACCGCCGAGCCCAGCATCAGCTCTGTCATCCCTTCCGCAACGCCTCCGATCCCTGGAATTGCGGAGATGGCCTTACGCATGGCCGAAATCCGAAGGCCGGAGGCCACAGGTACAATCACTGCCTGTACAAAGCTTAAACCCGTCACCGTCCCCAAAGACACCTTCAGGGCAAATCCGACTCCCTTGGCGATAAAGTCCAGAAGAAGGGAAAGCTTTTCTTCCGACCAGAGTCCGTTTAAAAGGGCCAGCATCACATAGCTGTAAATCAGAGGAATTAAAACCTTATTCAGGAAGCTCTCCACAAGGTAGGCAAGCAAAAGCATGAGCTGATAATAATAAGCCGCCGCTGCCGTTCCCTGGGCAGCCCCCACGGCTATTGTATAAGTAGGAATAAACAACTGGATAAACAGTACAATATTTTCCACCGCTCCTGACGCGACCTCAGATACAAAAAGAAAAACCTTTGTCAGAACGACCATCAAAAACAGATAAAGAAAATAGAATCCTGCCTGGGCAATCTGTTCTCCGGCAAACAAATCGGAAAATTCGGCAAAAAGAGCGGAAACCACCCCCAATACCAGAATATAAATCAGAATCTGCCTGATTCCGCCAAGCTCGCCCGTCAGGGAGTCTCCAATCTGGGCAAGCAATTGCCGAAAAGCCTCTCCGGAGCGTCCCTCCATCACCATTTTAAGGAGCTCTGTGCCGTCCAGCTTAAACCCCGGAAAAAGACGGTCCATTCCCTCATTGATTGAGCCCATGTCACAGGAGGCGAGCCAACTGTCTATATAAGAAAAATCCTG
Organism: uncultured Lachnospiraceae bacterium; assembly: GCA_910579425.1. Lineage (GTDB taxonomy): Bacteria > Bacillota > Clostridia > Lachnospirales > Lachnospiraceae > Suilimivivens. Next base: position 65,152 of record CAJTVL010000013.1, read on the forward strand.
TTCCGAATCCCCCTCCTCCCCGGCCCGGACCGTTTCTCCCCATAAAAAAAAGCCGGTCAGGAGACACAATATAAAAATTGCCGCTTTCCCCGTGTTTTTCATCATCCCACCTCCGCCTTCCTTCATCCGGCTATGGCGTTAATGTTCTCAATCACGGCAGCCAGAACCGGAAGTCCCATAAGCAGTACCGACAGTTTCCCGAAAATTTCGATCTGACCTGCTATGGCGCCGTAGCCTGCATCCTTGCAGATCGAGGCACAGAACTCGCAGACATAGGTAATTCCTACCGCTTTAAACAAAAACCCCAGATAATCCGTGCTGCCGCTTAATGTATCCTGAAGCCCCTTTACTCTCTCAATCAAAACCTGCAGACCGCTTACCGAAAAGGTGAATATCACCAGGCAGACTGCCGCTCCCAAGTACATGGCATATTCCGGCTTACCGGTCTTAAACTGAAGGGCAAGCATGACCCCGGCCACCCCAAGCATTCCTATTTTGATAATCTCCATTTTTATCCTCCTGCATACCGCAAGCTGTGCTTGCGGTACTGCCATCAATAAGCCGTTTGGAAATTTACTCCCAAACTTGTCTCCTATCACAAACTGAACAGTTCCTGAATCATAATAAACAAATCGTATATGTAGGGCAAAATCCAGGTAAGTACCAGAATCAGTCCCGCAAGGCTGATCAAAAAGGCATGCTCTTCCCTCCCGCTGTGCTTTAATATCTGACCTAAAATGGTGATCAGTATCCCCACTGCCGCTATTTTGAAAATCAGGTTTATCTCCATATCCCGCTCCTTTGTTTCTTTATATCAGTAAAATGGAAATCAGAATTCCCACACTCACCCCAAGACTCATGATCATTTTATTTTTATTTCTTTTTTCCTGCTCCAGCCGCTCAATCTGCAGGGCGCTCTCCCGCAAAAGCTCCTCCAGCGCCCCGGCCTGGGCCTGCTCCTCCATAAAGCCCAGGCAGAAAGGAAAGTCATAGAGCAGATTTTTTTCCTGTTGCTTCAAAGGGGTATGCAGCAATACCTTGTCCATTTTTTTCTTCCAGAGGACGGTGAAATTTTCACTTCCTTCATAAATTCCCTGGTAAATCTCTTCAAACACCTCTCCAAAGGGCTCCTGTTCCTTTTCGGAAAGACACCGCAGCGTTTCCGGAATCGTCGCCTTCTGATAAGCGATATAGTATTTCATGTTCTCATAAATTCCCCGTATCTGTTTGAGCAGCTTAAGGCGCAGATTCAAATCTCTGCAGAGACTGCCTGCAAACCCGATACACCCGCTTATCACCAGAAGACTTCCCACTAGCCGCTGCATATGCCCTCCTTCCCGCCGGGAAATAAGCGCTCCCCGGACTTTCCCCTGATTTCTCTGACTCTGCACTTTCCCTGCCTTTTTTCCAGAAAAAGGAAGCGGTCAAACAATTCTCCCGGACGATACTGCCCTTGGGAAGCTTCCCCGCCGCCTCCGGCCTGCAGACGGCATTCCACATCTCTCATGGAATCCCCATGCATGGTAGCCGCCACACTGCCTCCGCATTGCAGCACCTGAAAAACTGCCTTCATATCCTCACTGCTTCCAATTTCATCCACAGCCACCACATCAGGCGCCATGGAACGCATCAAAAGCATCATGCCCTGCACCTTGGGACAGCCGTCCAGTACATCCGTCCTCATCCCAAGATCATTCTGGGGAATCCCCATAAAGCTGCCGCCGATTTCGGAACGCTCGTCCACCACTCCCACCTGCCGCCCCGGGCCGTAGGCATTTCCGCCGGACACCTGTCTTACAATATCCCGAAGCAGGGTAGTCTTGCCGCAGCCCGGAGGAGAAATCAATAAAGTGTTTAAAAAACGGGCGTCTTCATATAAATAAGGCATGACCTCCCCGGCAGCCCCCACCACTTCATGAGAAATCCTTATATTCAGAAAGCGGATATGAGTCATGTTTCTCACCGCGCCTTTTTCATTTAAAACCACCTGACCCGCCATGCCCACCCTGTGCCCCCCGGGCAGCGTGATAAATCCCTGCCTGATCTCATTTTCAAAAGCATAGGGAGAATAACGGCAGATATGGCTGATCAACTCGTCCAGCTCCCGCCCCGTCATGCGCCATGCCTCTTTTGGCTCCCTGCATATTTCCCCCTGAGAGGATAAAAATCTTTCTTCCCCCGCAATCCGAAGCCGTACCGGCTGTCCTATTCCCAAACGGATCTCCTGAAGCTTATCCGCCCGGGAAAGTGCCTGTCTCCACTTCTCCCTCATATAATCCGGAAAGATTCCGGCAATTTCTTTTTGCCGGTCAGGCTCTTTCTGCCAGGCAGGTTCTTTCTGCTTTGTCATCAATATCACCTCTTATCCAAATATATGATACTTTGTTCAGGTTATGACAAAGAGTTGTCCCGGAGAAAAACCGTTCCCCTCTGGTGCTGGGTAAGGTTCAAAAACAGCATTTGTCCGCCCCGCCACAGAGGACATGCGAAATCAGAGCCGGGAATCAGAATCACTTTTACCAAACCGCCCGAGGATGTGTTCATCACTGATTATAGAAGATATTCATTTTTACTAAATTACCGATATATACCCGAAAGTCTAAAAGATAAGCTTCAATTCGAGGAAAAACTCGGCCAAATTGGACTAAAAACAAACGCCGACCGGCAGTCGTACGGAAACTGTCCGGAAATTTGCAGGGAAATAGAGAAGAGCTTCGAACGATGCATTACGTCCGACAGCGATGTGCTACAGGGATGTGTATGGAGAATCTGTCTTTCCGACGTTAAAGAGATCGAATTTCTTCGCGATCCGGCATTTCAATACGGCACTTTCAATTATCTCAGGAAAAACGGACGCAGGTTTGACTGGATCGGGGATTTTTATAAAAAATTGCAATAAGGCCGCCCGCTATGCGGACGGCCTGCTGTCATTCCAAACCCTATTCTATTCTTATCTTCCGGCAGCCTGAGCCACATCTTTCATGGAAAAGCTCATTCTGCCCATCTTATCCTTGCCAAGGCAAACCACCGTCACCTTATCGCCAAGTGTGAGCACATCCTCCACCCGGTTGATTCTGCCCTTGGCGATCTTGGAAATGTGAACCATCCCTTCCTTGCCGGGAGCAAACTCGATGAAAGCGCCAAATTCCTTGATGCTTACCACGATTCCCTGGAAAATCTGGCCTTCCTGATAATCCGTCACAATGGTCTTAACGTACTCTACCGCCTTTTCCATCATGGCCGGGTCTGTGCCGCATACGGATACGTTGCCGTCGTCCGTAATATCAATCTTCACGCCGGTGCGGGCAATGATTTCATTGATGGTCTTGCCGCGCTGTCCTACCACATCGCCGATCTTCTCCGGATCAATCTGGATGGAAATGATCTTGGGTGCATAAGGGCCGACCTCCGGCCTGGGCTCTGCGATGGCTTTCTTCATACAGGTGTCCATAATAAACAGTCTTGCCTCACGGCACCTTGCAATAGCGCCCTCTACCATAGGCCTTGTCAGGCCATGGATCTTGATGTCCATCTGAATGGCCGTGATCCCCTCGGTAGTACCTGTCACCTTAAAGTCCATATCTCCAAAGAAATCCTCAAGGCCCTGAATATCCGTAAGCAGTACATAATCCTCGTCCACCTCTCCGGTTACCAGACCGCAGGAAATCCCTGCCACCATCTTTTTGATAGGCACCCCTGCCGCCATCAAAGACATACAGGAAGCACAAGTGGAGGCCATGGAAGTGGAACCATTGGATTCGAAGGTCTCCGAAACGGTACGGATTGCATAGGGGAAATCTTCCTCTGAGGGAAGCACCGGAATCAATGCCCTCTCAGCCAGTGCTCCGTGGCCGATCTCCCTTCTGCCGGGCCCTCTTGAAGGCTTTGTCTCTCCTACAGAGTAGGACGGGAAATTATAATGATGCATGTAACGCTTGCTCACTTCATTCTCATCCAGCCCATCAATCTTCTGCTGCTCAGAAAGCGGCGCTAAGGTACATACATTGCAAATCTGGGTCTGCCCTCTGGTAAACATGGCGGAACCATGCACCCTAGGGATAATGTCAACCTCTGCCGCCAGCGGACGGATCTGGGTGATCTCACGGCCGTCAGGACGTTTATGATCCTTCAGGATCATTTTCCGTACGGTTTTCTTCTCATATTGATAGATTGCCTCTCCCAAAAGAGCAAGCCATTCCTCATTCTCCGCAAAGGCTTCTTCCAGTTTCTCCGTAATATTTTTGATATTTTCTTCACGCACCTGCTTCTCGTCCGTAAAAACTGCCTCTTCCATCTCCGCCGGGGGAACCAGCTCTCGGATTGCCGCAAAGAGTTCTTCCGGTACGGCGCAGCTTGTGTACTCATGTTTGGGCCTGCCAACCTCCGCCACAATCTGATTGATAAAGGCAATGATCGTCTGATTGATTTCATGGGCTTTATAAATTGCCTCGATCATCTTATCCTCGGGAACCTCATTGGCTCCTGCCTCAATCATGATTACCTTCTCTGCGGTGGAAGCCACAGTCAGATTCAGGTCGCCGTTCTTCCACTGCTCCTGGGAAGGATTTACCACGAATTCTCCGTCCACCATTCCCATCTGGGTCATGGCGCAGGGCCCGTCAAAAGGAATGTCCGAAATACTGGTGGCGATTGCGGCGCCGATCATGGCTACCAGCTCCGGGCGGCACTCGGGGTCAACGCTCATAACCATATTGTTTAAGGTAACGTCATTTCTGTAATCCTTGGGGAATAAGGGACGCATGGGCCTGTCGATCACACGGCTGGTAAGAACGGCATTTTCGGAAGCCTTTCCTTCCCTCTTGTTAAAGCCTCCCGGGATCTTACCCACTGCATACATCTTTTCTTCAAATTCTACGCTCAAAGGGAAGAAATCAATTCCCTCTCTGGGCTTGTCTGATGCGGTTGCGGTAGACAGTACGGTGGTGTCGCCGTAATGCATAAACGCGCATCCGTTTGCCTGCTTGCCTACCCTGCCCACATCCACACTTAAGGTACGCCCTGCAAGCTCCATTGAAAACGTCTTGTACATGTTCTTTCTCCTTTTCTCTTCTACCGGCTGCTCCTTTCGGCAGCTATCTCACACTCGTCTAAACGGCGCTTCTGACTTTCAAAAACATCAGATCAACTGTCCCTTCCGGTCATTTTGTCCTGCCTTTTTCCGGCGAAACAAAAAAGGCGGAGATGTTTCTTCGCTCCGCCTTAAAACTGCCGTTTTTACTTTCTGATTCCCAGTTTTTCAATCAAAGCACGGTATCTTTCAATGTCCTTATCCTTGAGATAATTAAGAAGACCACGTCTCTGACCTACCATCTTAAACATACCTCTTCGGGAGTGATTATCCTTGGGATGCTGCTTTAAGTGCTCTGTAAGCTCTGCAATCCTTGCGGAAAGCACTGCGATCTGCACCTCCGGTGATCCTGTATCCCCCTCGCTTCTTGCATATTCCTGCATGATGGCTGTTTTCTTTTCCTTAGAAATCATTTGGGTTTCCTCCTTATTTTTCAAACGCCTGATGCCAGGAGCTGGTCGGAGTTTCCATAGCTCTGAGCAACGGCTGATTTTCATACCGATATATGATAGCATGTTTCAGGGTGCGTGTAAAGAGCAAAGTCGACTAAACTGCAAAAAGTTTGCGCTTATATGGCCGCCTCCTTTTTGGGGATTCGGGATAGGCAACATAGCAGCGTTTTACTTCCAGAATTTCATTTGGGATACGAATATGACGCTTCCTTTTTCCAGACATTCAAGCGGGTCATGGGAATACGCCCCTCTGAATTTAAGAAAGCCGCATCTGCAGAGCATTCCTCTGCAAATACGGCTCTCCCTTAAGGACTGGAGGTAACGGCAGATTGATTTTGTCTTTCCTGTCCCTTACATCTTCCCTACATCACAAAAAACGTACAGCTCCCCGGCGCCAGCGAAACCTCTCCCGCCGCCTGGGTAACAGGCTTAAGCTCCGGAAGCGCATTATTTTCGCCCAGCACCAGAGGATTCCCGTTCAGCGTCATCACCGTGGCGCGCATATTGCCCTTTTCGCCTTCTAAGGTGTAACGCTCCACCTCCTTGGGCAGGGTAACGGTGGTGGCCTGCGTCATGGAGTTATTGATCACAAGATATACCACCCCATCTTTCCCGTCTTTTCGGGAATGTACGAAAACATGAGCTCCCTCCCGGATCGGCTCGCCGCTGTCATAAACCTTTGTCCCCATCAGGCGGTTCCACAGAAGCACCGCAAAGTAGTTGGGCCTGGGATCAAAGACCTGACGGGCCAGGAAGCCATAATCTGAGGAAGCAAGGGTATTATGGAAGATCACACCGTTGGTGATGGAGGCAAAGCCGCCCAGCTCATTTAAGGTACGAAGCACATCCAGATAAGTGGATGCCCAGGTATCCCCGCCGCCCCCTGCATCACCGGACTCGGTTACCCACATCTCCCCGCCGGGACAGTATTTGTCCCGCATAGGCACATAGGTACGGGCAAAATTAAGGGCCGTTTCCAGATAAGGCTCGCTGCTTGCTTCCTCCGCCTGCCAGTGGGCGTCGGGCATCACGGACGCAAGGCGGTCGGAAACCCCGTTATAATAATGGTA
>CAJTVL010000014.1 GCA_910579425.1 uncultured Lachnospiraceae bacterium
TGAGTTAGACCATAAGATGAGATTTTATTAATCAGCTTAACTTAATGACATTGTCTACTGAAGTGTACATTGCTATAGAGATAACAAATAATAGCAATACCGACCTTTATTTTGATCAGAGTAATGCTGCACTGTTTATTGATGATTATGAAGTAAAAGAAGGAATGACAGACTTTTATCAAGAAAATGGGTATATTATAGTAAATAATACAAAACAATATCCCACAGTGGCTAATATCAGCTCTGGCGGAAGAAAAGGTACAATTGTATTTGTAACTACGATTTCAAGTAAGAGCGGTGTCACAGAAACTTCAGATATTGATTTTGAAATATGCGGATTAGTATTTAAAATCAATCCTCGCTTTATCCTAAATCAATTTGCAGAAGTAATGGAAGAATTAACACCGGAAGAACCGCCTGCGAGAACAGAGCTTGATGGAAAGGCTATAATAGAAGCAAAAAGTGGTGCTTATGTCTCATCAGATTCCGGGATCACAATTACAATTGAAGGTGATATACTCACAGCTTATAATAGGTCTGGGAAAAATGATTTTGATGATCGCTTTGTTACAAAAGAAGAAGAAGTTCCCAATTACTTTATATCATCAGGAAGGGGGCTCACCATCACATTCTATGAAGGTGGCTTATTTATAGAAGCTGATCCAGAAGACGATATGTTTGGAGATTTAGATGGTTTATATAGTATTAGCGATGATATCATTACTGATGACGCTGTGGAAAGTGATACCACTTCTTCAGAAGGAATCGGTAATCCTGTTATTGATGCGAACCCGAATAGATATATGCCGGAAGGTATTACAGGAACAATTGATAATGAATATGGAGTATTTTGTTCTAACAAGCCAACAAAAGATATTATTCCAGGTGAATATTTAATTGTTGGTGGAGGAACTTCTGTCGTTAATATATCAGAAGATTATAAATTCAGCCTTAAATTTATCAATGGAGATATTGTTATTGAAGGAGCTGATATGGTACAAGTTAGAAACACAGATGAGTGTGCCTTTTTGATATTTGATGATAATGACAGAGGATATACTGTATCGTTCTATGAAGGTGGATTATATCTATACACGGATCTTCAAGATGATGAAAATGATTGGGTAGAAGGGTTTTACGAATTATGGTGAGTTATTAAATTAAAAATTGTAATGATCATCAAACTTCTGCCATATTAGCAGGGGATGAATAGTCTAAAAACGGTAATGTACTAAAATATTATGAAATAAGAGTGAATCAATGACAGGGAGAATCCGTAAAGGATTCTCCCTTATTTGTCATAGAAATCCATTGCCGCCCCGTAAATCCAGGATAATGAAATCATATATCATATAGGTGAAGGAAGGGAGGACCAGAAACAGGTTCTCACTTCTTTGCGTAAGGCGGCAGAGATACAGCCGCCTGTTTAAGTGCAAAAACAGAAAGGAAGGAGAAAGAAAAATGCAGATTTACGAGTACAGGGTTGCCCTTGCAGGGGATGGGAGGAACATCCTTGTCAGGGAGAAAGCGCAGGGCTACGGCAGGATGGAAAAGATTGCCTCACCAGATGATGCTGTGCGGGCCATGCGCGACATATTCCGGCTCCACGAACGCGCCGAGGAATACGTCTACCTGTACATGAAGAAACGCCCCATTGGTTTTTTGAAGTCTCTCACGGAAACTGTACCAGGGCTATGGCGGGCCCGAGGGAGATACTGGTGCGCGCCCTGCTGTGCGGCGCATCCGGCATTATCCTGGTGCATAACCATCCCAGCGACGACCCGTCGCCGTCAGGAGAGGACGGGCAGGAGACGGAGAAGATACGCAGTGCGGCGGCGTTGGCAGGCATAGACTTTGTAGACCATGTCATCATTGCGGGCAGTTCTTTTTACAGCTATGTGGAAGAGGTGGCAGGGTGACTGCGGGGGACGGGAATTTGAGCTATGGAAAAAGAATCATATACAACATTGGACGCCGTCCTGACAGGGCGGAAAATTAAAAGGCTCCTGACCGAAAAGGGCTGCAGCGTAAGGAAACTGCAGACACTTTTGAACCTGTCATGCCCCCAGCCTGTCTACAGATGGATGAAGGGGCAGGCCCTCCCATCCATAGACAGCCTCTATATGATGCACAGGATATTCGGGATCCATATGGAGGAGATGCTTGTGGCAAAGGACGAGGAAAAGGACAGCGTAAGATAAGCGGCAGAAAAAAAGAAGGATATGAAACAATATTGAAAGGAGAGAAAGATTATGGCAGCAAATGTGGAAAGTATGTTTTCGGTAAGGGAAAAGCCCTGGCACGGGCTCGGCACAATTGTTATGGAGGCCCCGGCGTCAGCGGAGGCGTTAAGGTTAGCCGGGCTGGACTGGAACATGGTGCAGGAGCCGGTCTACACAGGACATAATGAACTGGTGAAAGGCTACAAGACAAACATAAGGAGCACGGACAGGCGTGTGCTGGGCGTGGTGTCCGACCGCTACAAGGTGGTGCAGAACGTGGAGGCGTTCAGCTTCACGGATGAATTATTGGGTGCCGGGGTGCGCTATGAGACTGCTGGCTCCCTGCAGGAGGGGAGGAAGGTATGGCTCCTTGCAAGGCTCCCAAGGGAATATATCATTGCAGGGGAGAGGATCAGCCCCTATCTGGTATTTTCCAATACCCATGACGGTTCCGGCTCCGTGAAAGTAGCTGTAACTCCTGTAAGGGTCTGCTGTAATAATACGCTCAACCTGGCGTTAACAACCGCCAGCAGGAGCTTTAGCATGATGCACACGGGCAACATCCAGGGCAAGATACAGGAGGCGAAGGAAACACTGTTCATGGCGGAGAAGTACATGGACTGCCTGGGTGTGGAGTTTGAACAGCTCCGCAGGCAGAAAGTGACGGACGCACAGGTGAGGGAATATGTGGAGCAGCTCCTTCCCATGGAGAAGGAGCCCACGTCCATCCAGAGCAAGAATATCCTGCGGCTCCGTCAGGATATGATGAAACGCTACTATGACGCCCCGGATCTAAAGAAGGTTGGGAGCAATGCGTACCGCTTCATCAATGCAGTGTCGGATTTCGCCACCCATGCACAGCCCCTGCGCAGGACGGCGAACTACAGCGAGAACCTGTTTGGACGCACCATTGACGGAAACCCGCTGATCGACAGGGCATACCAGCTTGTAAAGGCGGCTTAAGCGACAGATATAAAACAGCAGGAAAAGGAGGATTACCATGTTTGAAAAAATACCATTGTCAGGAGTAGACAATACAGGCTGGCTCCGCTTAAGGAAAACCGGAATTGGCGGCTCAGATGCAGGAGCAATCTGCGGAGTAAACCCTTACAGCAGCGCCATGAAAGTCTTTCAGGACAAGACCAGTGAAGAGACCCCGGAACAGGATAACGAGGCTATCCGTATCGGCCATGACCTGGAAGATTACGTGGCACAGAGGTTTACGGAAGCAACCGGATTGAAGGTGCGGAAATCCAATTTTATGTACCGGAGCAAAGAGCATCCCTTCATGATTGAGGATGTTGACCGCCTTGTGGTGGGTGAGGATGCAGGATTGGAGTGCAAGACAGCCAGCGCATACAATGCCGATAAGTGGGCGGATGGGAATATCCCCCTCCACTACGTGATGCAGTGCTGCCACTATATGGCAGTCACAGGAAAAAGAGTGTGGTACATTGCGGCTGCTATCTTAGGCAGGGAATTTACCTACAGGAAATTGGAGTGGGATGAGGAACTGATCGGGCAGCTTACAGTGATTGAAGAAAATTTCTGGAATAACCATGTAGTCCCGGGCATCATCCCGCCGCCGGACGGGAGCAGGGCTTGTGATGAAGTGATCCGGCAGTATTTCCATACGGCAAAGAAAGCAAGCGCAGTTAAGCTTGTTGGATTTGATGAAAAGCTCAGGAGGCGTGAGGAGATTTTAAGCTCCATTGCGGAGCTGACGGAAGAGCAGAAGAAGATCGAGCAGGAGGTGAAGCTTTTCATGCAGGACAATGAACTGGCAGACAGTGAGAATTTCCGTGTCTCGTGGAAAAATATCGACTCTACGAAGCTTGATGCGAAACGCATACGTGAGGAACATCCGGAGCTTTATGCCGATTATGGGAAAGTCTCCCATTCCAGACGGTTTGAGGTGAAAGCGGCATAGGAGGGAGAGGGAGGATGGAACAGAATATGATCAGGCTGCTTAAGGCAGATGAGATCGAATGCAGGGTGTCGGTAATCAATGAAAAGGGGTTAAGCCTCTTATTATATAAGGATGTGAGGGTAGACCAGCGCATCCTTGACGAGACCTTCGGAGCTTTCGGATGGAAAAGGAGCCATCAGTGCATTGACGGAAATCTTTACTGCACCGTGGAGGTATTTGACAAAGAAACCGGGCAGTGGATCGCCAAGCAGGATGTGGGAACCATGGGTTACACGGAGAAGGAGAAGTCCCAGGCATCGGACAGTTTCAAGAGGGCCTGCTTCAATTGGGGGATTGGGAGGGAGCTGTATTCGGCTCCCTTTATCTGGATCCCTGCAGGCAAAGCATCCATCCAGACGAAAGAGGGTTCAAACAGGGAGAAGCGCTATTACTGTAACGACCGTTTTTCTGTAATCTCCATTGCGTTCAACAGCGGCCGTGAAATATCCGGGCTTACAATCAGTAATGACAAAGGCCAGACGGTTTATGAGCTGAAACCAAAGGCGGATACCGGGAGCCGGAAGGAAAAAACACAGCCGGGGAAAACGCAGGAGACCGGGCAGAAGGAGGGGAGGCAGAAAAAGGAGCCGGAGGAGGCCGGACTTTCCAGGGAGCAGATGGCCTTTCTGCAGGCGGAGCTTGAAAGGACAGGCGTGGCGATGGAGACGGTGCAGGAAAGATATAAAATAAAAGAACCGGGAAACATGAGCGGCGAGCTTTATAACAAAGTGATGGCCGCCCTGGCAAAAACAAAGCCCACGAGGGCCGCATAGCAGGAAGGAGAGAGGGCCATATGAACATGAAAGAGTTCAGCAGGAGAATCCTAAGGGAAGTGGAGGAAAAAGTGGGAAAGGCCTTCACTGTGGAATTGACGGAAAACAGGAAGAATAACGGAGCCATGCGCACGGCCGTTTCGGCGGCGGAGCCCGGAGGGAAGGGAGGGATATGTATCTATCTGGAGGGGTATTATGAGGGATATAAGGCCGGGGAGGCGGATGCAGGCAGCATGGCTGAGGATATTTACCAGAAGATCATCAGCCACTGCCATGATCTTAAGCACATTAACCTGGACAGTCTGCGGGACTGGAAGCAGGTGGAGCCCCGCATCCGTGCAAAGCTGGTCAACAGGGAAATGAACAGACAGGCCCTTGGGGATATGCCCCACAGGAAGTTCCTTGACCTGGCGGTAATTTATTATGTAGAGGTATCCGGGCTGCCGGGGGATGGGACGGGATCCATTCTGGTACAGGACAGGTATATGGGGATATGGAGGCAGGATGAAGCCAGCCTTTTCCAGGCGGCCTGTGCCAATATGCGCCTTGCCGGGGCTGCTGTTTTTGAGGATATGGCGCAGGTACTCCGAGGGATGATGCCGGAGCCCCTGCCTTTCTCGGAAGATGGGGATACCGCTGTTAAAATGTATGTTTTGACCAACAAGGAAAAAGTATTTGGAGCAGCAGAACTTCTGGACAGCGGCACATTAAAGGAAATCGGCGGCAGGCTGGGAGGGGATTATGTGGTGCTCCCCAGCTCCGTGCATGAGTGCATTATCATTCCGGCGGAAGTGGCAGCATCTTATCAGGAGCTTTCAGACATAGTAGAGGGCATCAACAGGGATGCCGTGATTAAGGAGGAGAGGCTTTCAGACCATATTTACTTGTATGAACGGGAAGAAGGAGTACTGAGGATTGCGGCGTGATAATGAGTTTGGTTTGTAAGGAAAGGAGTGATCAGATGGAGATGATTGTAAAAGCGGTGGTAATCGGTGTTCTTACAGTAGTAATTGCAGCGCTGGATAGTGATAGTGGCGAGGAATGAATATCTTAGAGGAATAGTCAAAAAGAATATTTAAAGCTAAAGAAATAGAAAGTATATTGCAGAAAAGCGGGAATGTGGGATGAACTATAGGATATTCTTCCCAATATCCCGCTTTATTGCTATAATTTTCCTAAATATTAGTTGATTCAGGAGGATAATATCATGTATCTCTATAGCTTTATGGAACGAAGTGTTATGAAAAAAATCGACATACCCATGTATGTTAAGAGAAAGTATGGCATTAAAATTGAGAGTCTGTTGAACTGGGATTTTTTTATGAGAAAGTAGAGAAAGTGCTGGATGATGCAAAAAATAGTAAATATATAAATGAATTACAAGAAATTGGCAAAGGGCAATGTGAAGAGGCAAAAGAAATTAAGTTTTTATTAGATGTAATATCGGACATTATTGATCAATTATCGGGAATTGGTTTTTTTATTCCGGATTTAAGAACAGATTGCTGCATGGGACTGCTATACATAGACGAAAACAGGAATGTTATCCCTGATGCAGAAATGGAACAGGCATGGGGGTGGAGGGATGAAGAGGATAAGAAGGAAGTTTTGGAGAGTGCGAACCATAAAAGAATCTTAAATGCGCAAAAACATTACCCTTATGCCCAATATGAAGATGAAAGATTTCCTTTGGATGGTATTCCCGGAGGGTGTGAGGAATATCACAAATTGATGATGAGCAAGGAAAATATCAGTATCTTTGCAACTAACATAGACAAGGAAAATAAGAACACAAGTTTTGAAAAATATGGTTTTCCAAGGGCTCATAATATTTATGAAAAATTAAAAAACACTTCTATTGAGAATATGCTATTGCTTGAAAAAACGCTGGGGATTGGGTATACAAACCAACTGTTTTGTTATGTGAGGGAGTTTAAGGACATTCATCAACTAAATAAAATAGAAGGAGTAATCATCCCTTGTTTGGAGATTCCTATGTTTTCCAGAAAATATATTACGAATAAACTTTTGGGATATTTGAAAAGTTTTGAATACAGTGAATTAAGCATACAATATGCGGAGCAAGCCATTCGGCTGATTGCGGATCTGCTTCGTGAGACCTACGGGGCACTTCTGGAAATTTCTTGGTGGGTTTATTATTGGACATATTGTAATGGAGAAACAGGAAACGAAGATAAGGATCTGAGGGATTACTGGGAGCAGTATTTTAATGAAGAAACAGCATATGGCTGTATTATAAGAAATGAGATCATACATGATTGAAACAGTGTCAAACCCCCAGCAGAGCTGGGGAGAATCGTGTACGCAAGTGGCGATGAACAAAGCCCCATAATAAAAACCCCGTTGTATAATAAATGCAGGTCTGGCAAACCGCATAATATACAACGGAGGTATCCAAATGGATAATCAGAGTTTATCACATAGTCGTTATAATTGCACGTATCATATAGTATTTATCCCAAATGAACTTGTTCATTTTAGTATCGGCGGAAAATAATGTTTGGGAGTTTGAGAAAGGAAGTAGGCGAAGCCATCAGTAAGGTGTGTAAGATGGAGGGAGTGACGATCATAAAGGCAGCAACGCTGCCGGATCATGTACACATGTATGTCTCAATACCACCGAAGATGAGCGTGTCAAAAGTAGTAGGAAGGATCAAAGGAAAGAGCAGCCTGATGCTATTCGACAGGCATCCGGAATATAGGGATAGATACAGCCGTCGCTTCTGGGCAAGAGGGTACTATTGCGAAACTATCGGTAATGTAGATGAGACAACGATAAAGAAGTATATCGAAAACCAATATGAGAGGGACCGACTGGAAGGAGAGCCCTCAAAATAAGAACAAAGAAGGGCCGCTTTTAAGCGGCTGCCAGTAACAAAATGAACAAGGTTTGTCAGGCCGCCTTTAGGCGGAAACGCAACATGCCCCTGGAGGGGGCTATCCAGACCACCAGCAGAGCTGGTGGTTGAGCCGGTGGCCGTGATTTGGAATCTACCACAGAGCAGTATTATATTGCTGTGCGTAAAAAGATAGTGGAAAATGGCGAGACAAAACAGGTTGTTATGGTTCCGGCACCTGTGAAAAAGGAGCAAAAGAAGGAACCGTACATACCACGGCGCGGCGTAACATATGTTAAATTCTAGGCCGGATCGAATCAATAGATATGAATGAAAACAGGATGTTTCAAGTACTTTATTGTATTTGACAGAGATGCTGTGTATAATAATTATTAAAGGGGAAAGTCATCACGGTGACTCTGCCATACTTGGCGGCATTGCTTTGGGCGGGCAGCAGAACTGTTGGGAATGCATAAGATGAATCTTATTGGGTTATATAGCAGATTGTGAATCCCATATTTAGATATGACAGACGAAGAATTTGAGGAGGAAATCCAGACTGTAAAAAGACTGACTGCTATAGAGGTATGAGAATAATATCAGATATAACGCCGATTTTATTATTGCTAAAGTCTGGAAGATTGTAAGTGCTTAGAATAAGGAGAGTGGTGCAATGTTAGTTGATCGGTTATCAGATAAACCATCTGATTTTTTAAGAAGAGCCAGAGAAAAGTATGTAAAACAAAATCCCATGTTAATGAAAAAAATTGATGATGAGATAGAAAGTTGTAGGAGTAATGCCGTTTGTATAGGCATAGGAAAAGAGGGTATATCATGTGCAGACTAATTATGCTGCAAACAAATTTTCAGACGGAGGTTGCAGTGGCGGATGTCAAGAAGATATATATAGAGAATATTATAAAGAGTGCTGAAAAATGTAATAAGATTGATGCCATTGTGTTGTTTGGGTCTTCGCTTGAAGATCGGTGTGAAGATGAATCGGATATCGATATTGCAGTAATCAGCAAGTATACGGTCAGCCGTTTGTGCCAATATAAATCTTTCCGGGATTTTACGGATAGTGTGTACAGCATAAATGTGGATCAAAATTATGATATATTGTATTTTAAGTCTCTGGATGAAATAGTGAAGAAAAAAGAAAAAGCAGGAATTTGCAATGAACTGTTACAAAAGGGGAAAGTAATATACAGGATGAAGGGGGACAAAAATGCAGCCAACTTTATTAGCAATAGCAAAAGCTGATTTAAAAACTGCTAAACATCTTGTTGGAAGTTCGGACAAATTTCAGAAACACCAAGCGGCTTATTTTACGCAGCAGGCAGTGGAGAAGACAATAAAATATGTAATATCCCAAAAGACGGGAAGTCAGCCATGGGGGCATGATATCAGTAAATTAATTGTGATAGCCAAGAAAGAAGAGATTGAGATTCCGGAAGAGATTATAAAAAATGCAGCGTTATATACCTCGTGGGAAGTAGTCACAAGATATTATCCTACTGCAGTAATACGGAGAGATTCTATTTCTAAAGCAATCAGGACAATAGAGCAGTGGCAGAAAAGTCTTAGATGAAATTTTAGCTGATAGGTCAATCTATAGGTCAATTTCCAACAAAGGCATTGCAGAAACCGCATAAAATCAGGCAAAAACAGCATACAAACAACGGACTCTGACTCCGTCATTTCAAGGTTCGAATCCTTGTAGCCCAGCGAATGTGACCCGACAGAGAGAATCTGCCGGGTTTTCTTATGTCCGGAAATGCAGTGTTTATGCGTTTTTTGGAGATGGCGTCTTTTGATCTTAAATTTTCCCCTTTGAGAAGAAAAAGCTGTTTCACTGAAAAAAGGCTGGAACCGTGCAAACAGGGCTCTTTTGGAGAAAAAGTGCCTTTTCCTGTCCTGTGAGCGCAGGGACGAGAGCAGGGAGAGGGCAGGGGCCGGAGATAGAGTACCACAGTATGACTTTATGGACAAAATGGAAGGGGGATTTTATGAGTGACCGACATACGATAGAGAATATGGAGAGGTATCCGGATCAGATCCGGCCATTCATACAGGCGGAGATCGGGCTGCCCCATACCGGAAAAAAGGAAAGAGCCTGGGGCGGTTATGGGGGCAGGGCCTGTAAACGTATTTTAGTAAATAAGCAGAGTTGGTTTCTTGTAATCCTTGTGAAAGCTGTGTATAATAACTACAGAGTGAAAGGCATGAAATTAAGTAGGAGTTAAAAACAGGATGGAGAATTTAGCGTTAAATTCTGAGACAATAGAAAAAATTAAGTAAGAAATATGATGATGGATTGGCTGAAATACAGAGTGTAATTGACGGCTATCTGGCTGACGGCAGGGAAAGGAACATTGAACCTGAGCAGCCATACAAGGGACATTTAACGTCAGGATCAGCCCGGAGCTTCACAGGAATATTGCGGTGTATGCAATGGAACATGGAAAAAGTTTAAACGCCGCTGTTGAGGAAGCGATTGGAAATATGGTCAGGGCATAACGTCACAGAGAGGTATAAATTCATGTCAGACAGGATAGAAAGATGCATAGCGGTATGATACATAAGGATTTTTTAAGATGTCCCGTCTGTTCTTCTCCCTTTTCTTTTGGGAATGACAACAAGAGCCTGGTTTGTGGAAACGGCCACAATTTTGATATAGCAAAGCAGGGGTATGTGAATCTTTGCGGCGGTTCTATGGGGAAGCTTTATGAGGACAGGGAGCTTTTCAGGGCGAGAAGAACTATTTATGATGCGGGATTTTTTAAAGGAGTGGAGGAGAAAGCCAGCGCCTGCCTGAAGGGAATCTTCCCGGAGGGCGGCGGCGTTATTGTAGAAGCCGGGTGCGGGGAGGGCTCGTTTCTTTCTTTTTTATGGAAGGAAAATCCCGAAAATAAATATATCGGCCTGGATATATCAAAGAGTGCAGTGAAAATGGCGGCACAGAAAAGCAGGGAGATATGCTGGCTGGTGGCGGATGTCTGCAAAATTCCCGTCAGGGATAAAAGCATTGATTGTATCATTGATATGCTGACGCCGGCAAATTACGGGGAATTTGACAGGATTCTGAAGCCGGGGGCCTGCATAATAAAGATCATACCCAATGACGGATACCTGAACGAATTGAGACAAGGGCTGGGACTGAAAGGGTATGAAAATAAAGAGGTGGACAGTTTCTTTTCCCGGCACTTTGATCTGACAGGCAGGCAGCGGATTCAGTATCGCTTTGCCTGCGAGGCTGGCACTTCGGAGGATATTTATACTATGACGCCCATGTCAGGCGGAGCCGGTCAGGGAGGCGCCAGGGAAAAGGTTGATTGGGTGACAATGGATTTGACAATGTTGGTGGGACAGAAAAGGTAGAAGGCGCAAAACCGCCTGGAAAAGAGGGAAAATGAGAGTATTATTTATCGGAAACAGCCATACTTATTACAATGATATGCCTCAGATGTTTGCGGAAATCTGCCGTGAAAAGCAAAAAGAGGTGGAGGTCACCATGCTGGCCCATGGGGGAAAGGGCTGGGATTTCCATGTGGAAGAGCCGGAGGCCAGGTTCAATATCCTTTACGGTGGATATGATGCGGTGGTTCTTCAGCACACGGCACATCCCATGGGCGATTTAGAGGTCATGCATGAGAGCGGTAAGAAACTGATCGAGTGGGTAAGGCAGGCGGGGGCCCGGCCCATTCTGTATATGACATGGACTACCAAAGCCGACGGGGAGCAGGCCCAGGAGAAGATGGGCAGCGCTTACCGGAGGCTGCAGCAGGAGACGGGCTGTGAGCTGGCGCCTGTGGGTGAGAATTGGTGGAAGTATCACAGAGAGCATCCGGAGGAAGAAATGTACGCGGAGGACGGACAGCATGCGTCAAAGATCGGCTCCCGGGTGGCGGCGTCTACGATTGCGGAGACGTTTCTGAGCCGCGGATAGTAAGGACATTGTGCCCTGTTTTTGGACATAATTTTCTGAGGATTGATTTTGTCAGAAAATTTGTCAGAAAACAGGGCTTGCTTTTTTGCGGGAAATCATGTATGTTAGGAAGCAAAGAAAGGCGTTGAAGAGAAGAGTAGGTCATTTGCGCTTTTACAGAGACCTCTGGCCGGTGAAAATGAGGAAAGCTATAGAGTGACTGAACATGGCCTCGGAGCTGCGCACCGAAGACAGAGATGTTTAGGCTGCGACGGGTTCACCCGTTATAGTGACAGGCTATCGGCAGATCATTTCCTGCCCGCAGCTGATGAGGCTTGTGCCGTGAGGTATGGGTGAATTTAGGGTGGTATCACGAAGCGTAAGGCTCTCGTCCCTGAAAAGAAATTTTCAGAGAGGAGGGCTTTTTTAATGCGCACGCCGATGCAGAGGCGACATGCCGCCAAAGTGGCGCATCGGCGGCGCGCGAGCAGGGGGAGTAACCATCCCTGCTCGATTTACACCACATTTAAAATCAGGAAAACGAGCAAGTCTCAGAAATGGAGGAAGAAATGAAAAATATTTTAATAGCAGGAGCATGGCCCTATGCCAACGGCTCTCTTCACATTGGCCATGTGGCAGGTCTGCTGGCTGGCGATGTGTTGGCCCGTTATCACAGGGCAAAGGGAGATAGGGTTTGTTATGTGTCGGGAAGCGACTGCCACGGCACACCGGTGGCGCTCAGGGCCAAAAGGGAGGGCCTCACTCCCTGGGAGGTCAGCGACCGCTTTCACGAGGAGTTCAGCAGGTGCTTTCAGTGGCTGGGGTTTGGCTATGACCTGTATTCGAAGACCTCGTCAGAGGAACATATCCGGTTTGTACAGGAATTTCATGAAAAATTGTATGGGAGCCCTTATGTGTATGAAAAGGAGGTTCCCCAGGCCTATTGTGAAGGATGCAAAAGTTTTTTGGCGGACCGGTTTGTGACAGGGAAATGTCCCGTATGCGGGGAAGCGGCAAGAGGGGATCAGTGCGATGCCTGTGGAGAAGTATTGGAGCCGGAGCAGCTCATCGAACCGGTATGCGCGGTTTGCGGGGAGAGGATTTCATTCAGGAATACAAGGCATCTTTATATTGCCATATCCAGGCTGGAAAAGGAGCTGAAAGCATATGTGGAGAGCCATGAGAACTGGCGGAAAAACGCGGTGGCTTTATCGAAGCGGTATATTGAGGAGGGCTTAAGGGATCGGGCTCTGACCAGGGATCTGGATTGGGGGATAGATGTTCCAAGAAAGGGCTATGAGGACAAGAAAATTTATATCTGGGCGGAAAACGTGCTGGGTTATCTGTCCCTGAGCAGGCTTGTGGCAAAAGAGCGGGGCTGGGACTTTAAGGAGCTTTGGGGAGAAGAGGCCAGACATTATTATGTCCACGGGAAGGACAACATTCCTTTCCATACCATCATATTACCTGCCCTATTGCTGGCGGAGGGAGAAGACTGGCATTTGCCGGACCACATTATTTCCAGCGAATATCTCACGCTGGAAGGAAAAAAGATTTCCACCAGTCAAAATTATGCCATTTGGGTGAAGGACCTGATAGGGAGATATGAAGCGGATTCTCTGAGGTATTATCTGCTTGCAAACGGCGCGGAGAAGAGGGATGCGGATTTTTCATGGCAGGGTTTTATCACCAGCCATAATAATGAGCTTTTGGGCGCCTGGGGGAATTTTGTCAACCGCACGCTGATCTTTATTACCAAATATCTGGATGGGAGAGTGCCGGAGGGAATCTTGGAAAAGGGGCTGGAAGAGGAAATCGACAGGCTTTATGAGAAGATTGGAAAGAAGGTGGAGGGAGGACGCTTGAAGGAGGCAATTGACGACATTTTTGCCTTTGTCCGTTTTTCTAACAAGTATTTTGACCTTGGAAAGCCATGGATTACAAGAAATACCAGTCTGCGGGATTGCCAGGATACGCTGTATAACTGTGTACAACTGATTGTCAATCTGGCGGTTTTGCTGAAACCCTTTCTTCCCTTTTCGTCAGAAAAAGTGTTGGGATGGTTTTTACTCGATAGTAGTTGGAAAAGAAAGACGGTTCCCACAGGATTTGTCATTCCGGAAACAGAGATTTTGTTCCGGCGCATAGACAGGGAAAGGATTGGCAAGGAGGAAGAAAAGCTCCGCGCCTGACTTGCTTTTTCGAAGCTTTTTTCTTATACTAAAAAGGAGTTTGAGGATAACGGTTTTGTAGCCCGAACCGTTATCCGACAGGAAGCAACAGAAACGAACAGAGGTTGATTTATGTTAAAAAGAGTATGGAAGGGTGCTGCGGTTTGTGCAATGTGCCTTGCGCTGACGGCCTGCCAGCCCTCGGAGGAAAAGATCACACAGGCAAAAGAAAAGTATGCACAGCTTGCCGGGGTGCATAACCAGGTGGTGGAGGTCCATGAAAAAGTAAAAGATGATTCCCTGGATAAGGAGCTGGCGGCCTTAAGGGAGAGAGCAAACGAAATGGAAAGCTACAATCTGGCGGAGATGGAGGATGAAGAGATCGATCAGTTGATTCAGGCTATGGATTCCATGATTGCGGATTATGAAGGCTATCTTACCGCCCTCTCTGAGATAAAGGACGAGGAGGAAGCGGCGGTGCTGACGACGATTACACTGGCGCTTACCAATCAAACCGGATTTTCCTTTGGTGAGATTCACCTTTATGAGAAGGGGGATGTGGGGGCGCATGTGAATATTCTCGGGGATATGGGGATGCTGGCGCCGGAGCAGTCGCTGACAGGGCTGATGATACAGAGGGATGTGGATAATACGCCCTGGGTTCTTTTCCTGGCGGATGAGAGCGGAAACGAATTTGAACTTGAACTGCCGGTGGGAGAGTATTCGGGGGAGGTAGTTTCCCTTGATCTTTCCTATGATGAGGAAGCGGGGGAGATTCTTGTCTCATAGAGAAATATTCGGCAGGAACTTTTGAGGTTGTTAAGGAGAGCACAGATGGAAAAGGCATACGAGCTGGAATTTTTTGGCGAAAAAAACGGAAGCCTGTTTGTGAACTGCTGCGGAATGTCGAGGACGGAACCCCTTCACAGCTTTGGACCGGCAATCAAGCCTCACTATGTGATTCATTTTGTGCTAAGCGGACAGGGAAGGTTTTCAATCGGTGGCAAGGAATATGCGCTGGAGCGGGGCTATGGGTTTTTGATACCGCCGGATGAACTGGTTTTTTATGAGGCGGATGGAGGGAACCCATGGACTTATATCTGGGTAGGCTTTAACGGAAGCATGGCGGAGGAATTGATTTCCGCCATGGGGCTGTCGCTGACCAACCCCGTGTTTGCCTCAGATAAGGAAAAGGAGCTTTCCAAAGCGGTAATGGACATGATGGAGCACAATACGGTGGGAATTGCCAATGAGCTCAGAAGGAACGGGCAGCTTCATCTTTTTTTGTCCCTGATCGCCCAGAGCGCCCACATTGAGGAAAAGGGTGAAACCGATAAGGCGGATCATTATGTGCGGCGGGCGGTGGAATTTATCCTGAGAAATTACTGTAACCCCATTAAAGTTACGGATGTGGCGGATTATGTCTGCATCAACAGAAGCTATCTGTATACTCTGTTCCGCAACTCCATGGGGATGTCTCCCCAGCAATTTCTGGCGACCTTCCGCATTAACCGGGCGGCAGAGCTTTTACAGCTCACCTCCCTTCCGGTGGAGAGTATCGCCCTTTCCTGCGGATATTCGGATCCGCTGGTGTTTACCAAATCATTTAAGCAGATGAAAAAAATGTCGCCTTCCTCCTACCGAAAGGAGATGCAGAAAGGGGAGACAAGAAAAAGCAGGGAATATTTAAAGCAGATTGAGGATTTTATTAATCAGGTAAATAAGATAAAGAGCTAACATTTTGACAGCCTTTCTTAACAAAGCAGTATGGTCTGGAACAAGCCTTTAATCCTATAATGGAACTGATAAAAAGATACGTGAAATGCGCAAAGGAAGCGCAGAAATGAGGTAAAGGATGAAAGAAACAATATTGAAGAAATTTTGTGAAGTGTATGGGGATGCGGACGGAGTGAAGGTATTTTTTGCGCCGGGACGTGTGAATCTGATCGGAGAGCATACGGATTATAACGGCGGCCATGTGTTTCCCTGCGCGCTTACGATCGGAACTTACGGTGTGGCAAGGGTGAGAGAAGACAGAAAGCTTCGTTTTTACTCCATGAATTTTGACCATCTTGGAGTGATTGAGTCTGACCTTGACTCCCTCACACCCCAGAAGGAAGCAGGCTGGACCAACTATCCCAAGGGAGTGATGTGGGCTTTTGAAAAAAGAGGGTTCGTGATCCCCTCAGGCATGGATATCCTCCTGAATGGAAATATCCCCAACGGTTCCGGGCTTTCTTCCTCCGCTTCCATAGAAGTACTTATGGGCTTTATCCTCAGAGAGTTTTTTGGGTTTGAGGTGAGTAATCAGGATCTGGCGCTGATCGGCCAGTATTCCGAAAATAATTTTAACGGGGTCAACTGCGGGATCATGGATCAGTTTGCCATTGCCATGGGCAAGAAGGAAAACGCCATCTTTTTGGATACGGCGGATCTGTCCTATACCTATGCTCCGGTGAAATTGGAGGGGGCAAAGATTGTGATCGCATGCAGCAACAAAAAGAGAGGGCTTGGGGACTCCAAATATAACGAGAGAAGAAGCGAGTGTGAAACGGCGCTTTCCGAGCTGCAGAAGGTAGTGGATATCAGGAGCCTTGGGGATTTGACGGAGGAAAAGTTTGAAGAGTATAAGTCTGCCATCAAGGATCCGGTACGGGTTCGCAGGGCAAAGCACGCGGTTTATGAAAACCAGCGCACCATCAAGGCGGTGGAAGCGCTTAAGGCCAATGATATTGCCGGGTTTGGTCAGATGATGAATGCCTCCCACGTATCTTTGCGAGACGACTATGAGGTGACGGGCGTTGAGCTGGATACCTTGGTAGAGGAGGCCTGGAAGGTAGAAGGCGTGATCGGGTCCCGTATGACCGGCGCAGGCTTTGGCGGCTGTACGGTGAGCCTGGTAGAGGATGGGGCCATCGACACCTTTATCAAACAGGTGGGAGAAGCTTATCTTGAAAAGATCGGCTACAGTGCAGATTTTTATGTGGTGGAAGTAGGAGACGGACCCTGCACTTTATAAACTGAACATGGATGGTTGTACCTATAGTGAACGGCGAAAGGATTTGCCGTTCACTGTGCATTCGGTCTGGGGAGAAAGTCCGCGGACCCGGGAAAGGCGAGGATGTGAATCATGATACAGACAGATATTAGAAAATTGGCACAGTACGGCGTTAAGACAGGACTTGTACCGGAGGAAGACAGGATTTATACCATCAACCGCCTGCTGGAGCTTTTTGAACTGGATGAACTTGAAGAGATCAGCGGAGAGCAGGCGGCGGAAATTGCGGAAACAGAGACGGAGGAGCTGGA
This sequence comes from uncultured Lachnospiraceae bacterium, assembly GCA_910579425.1. Taxonomy (GTDB): domain Bacteria; phylum Bacillota; class Clostridia; order Lachnospirales; family Lachnospiraceae; genus Suilimivivens. The sequence continues at coordinate 17,231 of CAJTVL010000014.1, forward strand.
GCAGATTCTCGGAAGGCTTCTGGACTACGCCTACGAGAAAGGGATTCTGAAGGAAAACGGAGTGGTGTACAGGGATCTTTTTGATACCAGAATCATGAGCCTTTTGATGCCTCGGCCCAGCGAGGTGATCAGAACCTTTCAGGAGCATTATGCTCAGAATCCGGGAGAAGCTACCGACTATTACTATAAGCTGAGCTGCGATTCTGATTATATCAGACGTTACCGCATCAAGAAGGACATGAAGTGGGTTACCTCCACAGAATATGGGGATCTGGATATTACGATCAATCTTTCCAAGCCCGAAAAGGATCCCAAAGCCATTGCCGCCGCAAGGACAGCAAAGCAGTCAGGTTATCCCAAGTGCCTTCTCTGTAAGGAAAATGAAGGGTATGCGGGAAGGGTGAATCATCCGGCCAGGCAGAACCACAGGATTATTCCGGTAACGATTCAGGGAGACACCTGGGGCTTTCAGTATTCCCCTTATGTTTATTACAATGAGCATTGTATTGTTTTTAACGGTCAGCATATCCCTATGAAGATCGACAGAGGGGCATTTTGCAAGCTGTTTGATTTCGTGAAGCAGTTCCCTCATTATTTTGTGGGTTCCAACGCAGATCTTCCCATTGTAGGGGGCTCAATTTTGAGCCATGACCATTTCCAGGGCGGTCATTATGAGTTTGCCATGGCCAAGGCTCCGATCGAGAGAAGCGTTGCGGTGAAAGGCTTTGAGGATGTGGAGGCCGGAATCGTGAAATGGCCCATGTCTGTGATCCGTCTGAAAGCCAGGGATACGGAGCGTATCATAGAGTTGGCGGATAAGATACTGCGTCACTGGAGAGGATATACGGATGAGGAGGCATTTATCTTTGCCGAGACAGAGGGCGAGCCTCATAATACCATCACTCCGATAGCCCGCAAGAGAGGTGAGTATTTTGAGCTGGATCTGGTGCTGAGAAATAACATTACCACCGATGAGCATCCGCTGGGAGTTTATCACCCTCACGCAAACCTGCATCATATCAAGAAGGAAAACATTGGTCTGATTGAGGTGATGGGCCTTGCCGTGCTTCCCGCCCGCTTGAAGAGTGAGATGGAAGAGCTCAAAAAGGCAATCCTGGAGGGGAAAAACCTGCGGGAGGATGAGTCCCTTGAAAAGCATGCTGACTGGGTGGATGAATTTAAGGGAAATTATGAAACCATCGACGCCTCCAATATAGATGATATTATCCGCAGAGAAATCGGAATTGTTTTTATGCAGGTGCTTACGGACGCCGGGGTTTACAAAAGAACACCGCAGGGGCAGCAGGCATTTGACAGGTTCATCGCGAGCCTGAACGTATAGCTTACGATTAAGAGGTTTTATGCAGTTTTTATTGACAGCGGTGAACGCAAAGTATATTCATTCCAACCCGGCGATTTACAGTCTGAGAGCCTATGCAGGGGAAGAGTTACAGCCCTTTGTGAGCCTGGGGGAATACACCATCAACCAAAGGATGGAAGAAATTTTAGCGGATTTATATCAAAGACATCCAGACGTGATAGGCTTTTCCTGTTACGTCTGGAACATTAGCCTGATTAAGGAGCTGCTTGGGGAACTTCCCAAGGTGCTGCCGGATACAGAACTGTGGCTGGGCGGCCCGGAGGTTTCCTATGATGCTCCTGGGCTTCTTGAAGAGTTCCCGATGCTGAAAGGGATCATGGTCGGCGAGGGAGAGGAGACCTTTAAGGAACTCCTTACTTATTATGTGGACAGGGAGAATGGAGATCAGGAGAGAGGCGTTGACTCCCCGGAATTGGAGAAGATACCGGGGCTGGTTCTTGGAAGCGGTGTTACGGCCCCAAGAGAGCTTACGGATATGGACCGCCTTCCCTTTCTTTACCCTTCCGAAAAATCTCTACAGGAATTTGCAAACAGGATCATTTACTATGAGACGAGCAGGGGCTGCCCTTTCAGGTGCGGCTACTGCCTTTCTTCTATTGATAAAAAGGTCAGGTTCCGCGATCTGAAAACGGTGAAAAGAGAACTTCAATTTTTTCTGGATCAGAAAGTTTCTCAGGTCAAACTGATTGACAGGACATTTAACTGCAGCCACCGCCGGGCGATAGAGATTTGGAGTTATCTTAAGGAACATGATAACGGGGTTACGAATTTTCATTTTGAGATTGCCGCCGATATTTTAAATCAGGAGGAGCTTACACTTCTTAAGGGAGTGCGTCCCGGGCTGATGCAGTTTGAAATCGGGGTGCAGACCACCAACGGGGCAGTCCTTAAGGAAATCGGCCGTGATTTAAACGGGGCGGAGGAGGAGCAGGGCTCCATCGCCCGAATTGAAAGGGCGGTCTGTGCCCTGCGCAGCGGCAGAAACATTCATATTCATTTAGATTTGATAGCAGGCCTTCCGCTGGAGGATTATCATAGCTTTCAGCGCTCCTTTAACCGGGTATATGCCATGGGTCCTGAACAGCTTCAACTGGGATTTTTAAAAGTACTGAAAGGAACTCCTGTTTGGGAGAAAGCGCAGAACTACGGGATTGTCTGCCAGGACAAACCGCCTTACGAAGTACTCTATACCGGATGGATTTCCTATGAGGAGATTTTGAAGCTGAAACAGGTGGAGGAGATGGTGGAGCTCTACTATAACTCCGGCCAGTTTACCCATACCCTGCGCGCGCTGGAGGGGGAGTTTTCCTCTCCCTTTGGGCTTTTTGAGGCATTGGCGGCTTTTTATGAGGGGAAAGGATATTTTATCCGGACTCCGGCGAGAAGCCGCAGATACCAGGTGCTTTTAGAGTTCGCCATGGAGACGGCGCGGGAGCGGGAGGAGCTTTGGAGGGAGCTTTTGACCTTTGATTTTTATCTGAGGGAAAAAGCAAAGAGCCGTCCTTGCTTTGGAAAGGATCTGTCTCCGTACAGAGAAGCGATATGGGAAATTTACCAAAAGGAAGAAAGGGAGCCGGAGCTGCTTAAGGCTTACAGCCATTACCACGCAAGGCAGACCATGAACATGACCCATATGGAGGTTTTCTTTTATCCTATATGGGAAGAGGAAAAAGAAGCCTGTCGTCGGCGCAGGCAGGAGCCTGCTTTCGTGCTTTTTGATTACGGAAAAAGGGACGCGCTTACCGGGAACGCGGCGGCGTGGGTGGTCGGAGGATAAGGAACTGGTGGCAATGGGGCAGATTAAGCTGTACAGCAGCCACTAAAAACCGAGGGTATATAAGGATGGAATAAGGATGAATAGCGATACCGGTATTCGGGAGGCAGTGCTTACAGAGATACGCGATCTGGCGGAGAAATATGGGCTTGAACGCGTGGTGCTCTTCGGTTCAAGGGCAAGAGGCGATTATAAGAAAACCAGCGACATTGACCTGGCGGTCACGGGCGGGAATATTACGCTTTTTACCTTGGACGTGGAAGAGGAAACCTCCACGCTGCTTTCCTTTGATGTGGTCAACCTGGATGGGAGTGTGCAGGAAGAACTGCGCAAATCTATAGAACAGGAAGGAAGACTTCTTTATGAAAAAATATGAAAATTTCTGTGCGGCGCTTACCAATCTGCGGGCTGTATTTGATTATGAGGAACCTTATAATAATGTTGTTTTGACAGGGATGGTAGCGTTATATGAAATCTGTTTTGAACAGTCGTGGAAAGCGGTTAAGGAAATTTTGGAAAACAATGGCGTGGCCGCAGGACAGAGCGGATCGCCACGGCAAATACTGAAAGCAGCGTATCAGACAGGGATGATAAAGGATGAACAGCTATGGCTGAGTGCGCTGGTGGCCAGAAACAATGTGTCCCATGCCTATAATCAGGCGATTGCATTGGAAATTGTGCGGCAGACGAGGGAAACCTATTATCAGATGTTCCAGTCGCTGAAAAGCGAGATCGACCAAAACTGGCTATGACGAATATGGAGAAAGGATAGGCCATATATTGTAACAGACATTAAAAAATGCAGGTTACAGTTTATGGCTTCTGCTTTATCCAACATTTCCAATATTATCATACCTGTCCTCATATTCTATATCGTTGCCTACGGCGTGGTGAATAAGTCAAATGTGTATGAGGATTTTGTAAAAGGGGCCAAGGAAGGGCTTAAGACCGTGGTGGGCATTATGCCTACCCTGGTGGCGCTCATGACTGCGGTTGGAATCTTGCGGGCTTCGGGATTTCTGACATTTCTGGGGGATCTGGTTCGCCCCGTCACGGAGAAGATGGGATTCCCGGCAGAACTGGTTCCCCTTACCTTTATCAAAACGTTTTCCTCCTCAGCCGCAACGTCCCTTGTGCTGGATATTTTTAAGAATTATGGCACAGACTCCCTGACCGGTCTGATCACATCCATTATGATGAGCTGTACGGAGACGATTTTTTATACCATGAGCGTGTATTTCCTGGCGGCAAAGGTGACGAAGACAAGGTATACCCTGAAAGGCGCACTTTTGTCCACGCTGGCCGGGATTGTGGCAAGCGTGGTGCTGGCGGGGATGATGACGGGGGGATGAAATGCTGCCAATGATGGCAAGTTTGTTAAAGACTCTGTTCTTGGGGGAGGGCGGTTCTATGGCTCTTAATCAGCAGCCGGATAGCATCAAAAAGATAAGGCTTAAAGCTTTCAATGTCCGTAGGTTCATGATACAGGATAGAGCTGTAGCAGGTGGAGCTCACAAGCTCCACGATCATGAACAGAAGAATTTCCGGATCTTTAAAGGCTTTGGGAGAGCTTTCAAGGATTTTATAAATATTATAAAAATCCACATCAGAATCATCGCTGGAGGAGATCAGTTCATTTTTGAAAATCCCCCAGCTTAAATTTTTGGAGATAAAGTTAAGAAGCGATTTATCGGCACTGAATTGCCCGATAATGTTATCCACAAGAAAAATGATCCTGTCCTCTAACTCTGTCAGGTCTGTCTGGGAGAGGGCGGCATCCGCAATAGAAAAAATGTGGCTTGCCTTGTGGGCGATCAGTTTATTGCGAATGTCATATTTATCCTTAAAATAAAGATAAAAGGTTCCTTTCGCCACACCGGCCGCGTCTACAATATTATTGATGGTCGTCTTATTGATCCCCTGAGTGGTGAACAGTTCAAATGCAGTATTCAGAAGCGCATCCCGCTTCTGTTTTTTGTTTTGGTCGATTTTTTTCATATGGCGGCTCCTATCTGCATGCTCTGTTATGCATACAAATCAGGGTTTCGTATGGTACAAAACCTGTAGTAAACAGCAACATAATTTTGTTGTTTACTATAGATTATAGAGAGAAACGGCAAAAAGTCAAATTTGAAGTGGAGCGGTGAGAAATGCCGTGTTACCTGCTGGGAAAGCACAGCGAAATCACAGTACCTGCGTGCTTTTGAGCCGGGAACGAATTTCCTGTTTATTTTCCTTTAATATTTATTTAATAATTCCATAATTGACCAATGGTCATTCTTGTGCAATAATGCACTTTATAAGAAATGACTGTTGGTCATAAATAAAAAAGGAGTGTGAGTTATGGAAAAGTTTGGAAGAAAAGTTGTGCAGCTTCGGATACCGATCCTGATCTTAAGTCTGGTGCTTTTGATTCCTTCCTTTCTGGGGTATGTGAGCACCAGAGTCAACTATGATATTCTTTCCTATCTGCCAAAGGATATTGAAACCATGGTGGGACAGGATATTCTGGTGGATGAGTTTGGTACAGGAGCTTTTTCCATGTTTGTGGTGGAGGGAATGGAGCCTAGGGAGATTGCCGGGCTGAAGGCGGACATTGAGCAGGTGGAGCATGTGGAGAAGGTGATCTGGTACGACTCGGTTATGGACATTTCGGTTCCCATGGAGATGGTGCCGGATGAACTCTATGAGGCTTTTAACAGCGGTGAGGCCACCATGATGGCAATCATATTTAATGAAACCACATCGGCGGACGGAACTATGGAGGCCATAGAAAATATCAGGAAGGTGGCGGATAGGAACTGCTTTCTGAGCGGAATGTCGGCGGTGGTGACGGATACCAAAAATCTGTCGGAGCGGGAGGCCCCCATCTATGTAGGCATTGCGGTGCTGCTCTCCTGCCTGGTTCTGTCAGTCACCATGGATTCCTTCCTGATTCCGTTCCTGTTTTTGGCGAGCATTGGCATGGCGATCGTGTATAACCTGGGAAGCAACTTTTTTATGGGTGAAATTTCCTATATTACCAAAGCGTTGAGCGCAGTGCTGCAGCTTGGGGTTACCATGGATTATTCCATTTTCCTGTGGCACAGCTATCAGGAAAAAAACGCGCAGATGCCGGACAAAAAGGAGGCCATGGCAGGCGCCATTGCAGATACCGTCACCTCGGTGGTAAGCAGTTCTATGACCACGGTGGCAGGCTTTATTGCCCTGTGCTTCATGAGCTTTACCCTGGGCATGGATCTGGGGATCGTTATGGCAAAGGGAGTTGTGATCGGGGTAATTGCCTGCATCACGGTGCTGCCCTCCATGATCCTGGTGTTTGACAAAGCTCTGAAAAAGACGAAGCATAAGGCGCTTTTGCCAGATATGAACGGAATTGGCGCTTTTGTCACCAGGCATTACGGAATATTTATCGCCTTGTTTGTGGCGTTGTTGTTCCCGGCTCTGTTTGGCTATAAAAATACGAAGGTTTACTACAACCTGGACGAGACGCTTCCCAAAGACCTGCCAAGTATTGTGGCAAACGACAAACTCAATGAGAGCTTTGACATGAACGCGACCCATATGCTTTTGCTCAGTGCCGATCTGGCGGATAAGGATGTGAAGCATATGACAGAGGATATGAAAAAGGTGGACGGCGTCAACTGGGTGTTAGGATTAAGCGTGGTGAAGGGCGCGGCCATTCCCGCAGAGTTTATCCCTTCGGATCTGACCGATTCCCTGGAAAACGAAAACTGGCAGCTTCTTCTGATCGGTTCTCAGTATAAGGTTGCTTCCGAAGAGGTGAACAGACAATGCGAGAGGCTGAGTGAGATCTGCAAGTCTTACGACGATAAAGGGATGCTGGTGGGGGAAGCGCCCTGCACCAAGGATCTGATTGAGATCACGGATAAGGATTTTGGAACGGTAAGCGTGGTCTCTATCGGCGTGATCTTTATCATCATCATGCTGGTGTTTAAATCCATCTCCCTTCCGGCGATTCTGGTATCGGTGATCGAGATGGCAATCTTTATCAATATGGGAATCCCCTATTATACGGGGACGGAAATTCCTTTCATCGCATCGGTGGTGATCGGCACCATCCAGCTTGGCGCTACCGTGGATTACGCCATACTGATGACCACCAGATACCGAAGGGAGCGGTTCGAGGGTATGGAAAAGAAGGAGGCGGTAGCCATTGCCTGCCAGAGCAGTGTGAAGTCGATTCTGGTCAGCGCCTTATCCTTCTTCGCGGCAACCTTCGGAGTTGGCCTGTATTCCAACATTGATATGATCAGCTCCCTGTGTACCCTTATGGCCCGGGGCGCGCTGATCAGCATGGTATCCGTTATTTTCACCCTGCCGTCCATGTTTATGGTATTTGACAGGCTGATCATGAAAAGCGGGCTGAAAAATAAAAAAAGAAAAAATCATTCCATCGGACAGGAGGCAGTTTCATTATGAATAAAAATCGTAGATTAATAAACACAAAAAGAAGGCAGATGACAAAAAATTTGCAGCAGGTCAGAAATATAAGGAGTGCTAAGGCAATGTGCCTGACCCTGAGCATGGCCATGGCGCTTACGGCTTGCGGAGGAGCGGAGGCGGAGAGTGCTTCGGCCATTACAGAGGGAAATCAGGAACAGGTATTGCAGGAGGTGTTAAGCGCGCAGGTGGCTCCCTCCCACAGCAGGGAAGCCGGGAAAGTGGAGACGGTCTATGTGCTTGCGGACGCAAAGGGTGCGGTAAACCAGGTAATCGTCAGCGACTGGCTGAAAAACAGCAGGGGAGGAGAGAGTCTTGCCGATTGCAGCGACTTGACGGATATCGAGAATGTGAAGGGTTATGAGACTTTTGAGAAGGACGAAAAGGGAAACATCACCTGGCAGGCGGACGGCGCGGATATTTATTACAGAGGCAGTACGGACAAAGAGGTTCCCGTGGAAGTAAAGCTTTCTTATCAGCTGGACGGTAAGGATATTTCACCGGAAGAACTGGCAGGCAAGAGCGGCAGGGTAACCATTCGTATAGACTATGAAAATAAAGAGACCCAGAAGGTGGAAATCGGCGGTAAGGAGCAGGAGATCAAAGTGCCCTTTGCCATGCTCTCCGGCATGGTATTGCCCCAGGACACCTTTTCTAACATTGAAGTGACCAATGCAAGGCTTCTTTCGGAGGGCAATAACAGCGTGGTGGTTGGCATCGCTTTTCCGGGGCTTAAGGAGAGCATCAACATTGAGGAGCTTAAGGATAAGATCGAGGATGAAGAGGAAAGGGAAAAGCTGGAGGATAAGGAGATTCCGGATTATATTGAGATCACGGCGGATGCCAGGGATTTTGAACTTGGGATGACCATGACGGTAGCCATGAGCGACATCCTTTCCGACATCAACCTGACGGATTCCTTTGACCTTTCGGAATTGAACGATTCCATGGATGAACTGCAGGAGGCCTCCAACGAATTAAAGGACGGCACTGTGGAGTTAAAGGACGGCACAGGCGAATTGAAGGACGGCACGGGAGAGCTGCTCGACGGTACAATGGAATTGTGGGACGGTACGGTAGAGTTAAAGGACGGAACCCAGGAGCTGGCGGAGAAATCCGTGCTTCTGGATGACGGAGCGGGGCAGTTAAACGAGGGAGCCGCACAGTTGGATGACGGGGCCGGAAAGCTGAGCGACGGAGCCGCGCAGTTGGACGACGGCGTGGGGCAGCTTAATACAGGCGCACAGGCACTTTTGGAGGGCAGCTCGGCGCTGGTGGACGGGACAACGGAGCTGCAAAACGGCGCTTTGGAATTGACCTCGGGGGCAGGCGCTTTGCAGGACGGGAGCGCAAGGCTGACAGAAGGAACCGGAAACCTGATAAATGGCGCAAAGCAATTGGATGCCGGAGCCGGAGCCCTGGTGGATGGGCTTTTGACAGCCAAGAGCGGAGCGGAACAGATTCAGGCCGGGGTGAATAACGCAAAGACGGCATCAGAGCAGCTCAAAAACAGTTCGGCACAATTATATGAGTTGGCAAAAGCAGTGATGGGAGGCAGCAGCCAGACGGTTTCGGAAATGCAGGCAGTCATAGGGGAAGAACTGGCAAATGCAAGCGGGAATCTGGCACAGGCTCAGAGCGCGGCAGACCAGGCGTGGGCGGCTTATTACAGCGCGGAGGAAGGGCTGGTCAGCGCCTGCACACCGGCTCAGTACAGCGTGGAGGTGGTAACACAGTCAGATACGCAGACTCTCAGCCAAGAGGTGGCAATTGATGTGGAGGTTCCCGTAACCACCAGAACCATCAGCAGCTATCAGACCCTGGAGGAAGGGGAAAGCGAGGACGCAGAGCCACAGGTGGTTACAAACGAAAGTACGGAGGAAAGCACCAACTATGAGACCCAGACAGTATACGAAACCGTGGAGACAGAGATACCCGTATACAGCACGGAGATGAGAGAGGTTCAGTCTATTGATACGGATGAAGTGCAGAGTGCGCTTGCATCATACCAGGCGGCAGGGGACCAACTGGCGGCCTGTGAGGCGGAGGTGGCAGCCTGCGAGGAACAGATCGCGGTTCTGGAGACTCTATCAGCCATGCTGGCCTCGGGCGACGCTGTAAATGCCCAGGCAAATACGCTGGTGGAGGGGCTTGGACAGCTTTCGGGAGGAATTAGTCAACTGGATGACGGCCTGGCGCAGCTTTCCGCAGGCGCGCAGCAGCTTGTAGGGGAAAAGGGATTGACAGCCCTGAGCATAGGAGCCAATCAGCTAAAAAGCGGAACCGCATCTGCCGTTACAGGAGCACAGGAATTAGACAGCGGAGCCAATGCCTTAAAGCAGGGGATAGTGACTTTGAACGAGGGAGCCGGACGTCTGGCGGACGGAACCGGAAGCCTGAAAGCCGGTGCGGAACAGTTAAAGAACGGCACATCGGAATTAAAGAGCGGCGCACAGGAGTTAAAGAGCGGAAGTTCGCAGCTGCGAAGCGGGGCATCGGAACTAAAGAACGGCACCTCGGATCTGCGAAGCGGAGCCGGCGAGTTAAAGGACGGCACGGTACAGTTGGTAGACGGGACAAATACCTTAAACGACGGCGCGGGAACCCTTAAGGATGGCGTAAATACCCTGAAAGATGGGGTATTGACCCTGGATGAAGGCGCAGGAACTTTGGATGAGGGAGTCCTTACCCTGATGAATGGCATGTTTGAATTTGACGAGGAGGGCATCCGCAAGCTCACAGGCCTCTTCGGAGACGATGTGCAGGATGTGGTAGACAGGTTAAAGGCCGTGGCCGAGGCAGGAGAAGCTTATAATACTTTTACGAGACTGCCGGAGGATATGGACGGCAGTGTGAAATTCATTATTAAGACAGAAGCAATTAAAGAGAAGTAAGAAGAAAAACAGGCAGCGGAAATGACGTTTATTTTGCGATAAATGTTGCATCCGCTGCCTGAAAGCGTTAAAGTAGAGGCAGGAAATTGTGGAAACAATAAACACACAGGAAAGGTTAAAAGGGTAAGAATTATGGCGGTTTTGTCAATGAAGGTTTTAGACGGGAAGGGAAAGACTCTTTACGTGAGCAGCGGAGAGAATGCCTGCAGTCTGGTATGCACGGCGGAGTATAAGGAAGGGGACATGATCGTGCTGGAATCTTCTCAGAAGAATATCCATGTATGGATGCAGGTGGATGACGCTATGGGACCGGCACTCTGCTATATTACGGATCATGTTATTTACAAAATTCCTTTCGGGGAAAAGAGAATCAGCTATTCTCCCAAAACCTTTTCAGGAAACAGGCACTATCTGTATGCGAGGACAGCCAGGGAGGACGAAGTTTTGGCCTATCGGAATCTGGCGCTGAACGTGTGCGACCAGCATGGCGATACTCATTGCTATCCTCATGCCTATGCCAATGTGGAAACCAGGGGGGAAGCGGTTTTTGCGGCCCGCAACGCCATCGACGGCGTCTGTGAGAACCGTTCCCACGGAGAGTGGCCCTATGAGTCGTGGGGGATTAACAGAAGAGATGACGCGGAGATGACGGTAGATTTCGGGCGGGAGGTTGAGGCCGATAAGATCGTATTGTATACAAGGGCGGATTTCCCCCACGACAACTGGTGGAAGCAGGTGACGCTTACCTTTTCCGACGGTACGAGCCTTGACTGGGAGCTTGAAAAAAGTCAGCTTCCTCATGTACTTTCCATAGAGCCCAAGAGAATCACGTGGATAAAGCTTAGCAATCTGATTAAGGCGGACGATCCTTCCCCGTTTCCTGCATTGAGCCAGATTGAAGTGTATGGCAGGGGAACAGTTTAAGGGTGCAGCTCGGACAGGACGACAAAACAGGAGTTTTTCAGGGAAAGGATATTTGAATGGACACAACGAAAATAGAGTTAAAGCAGGGCTGGCGTTTTCATTTGGGCGAGTGTGAAGAGGCGTGGTATAAGGGCTATGACGACAGGAGCTGGAGAAAGGTTATGATTCCCCATGACTGGTCCGTGGAAGCGCCTTTTTCGAAAGAATATTCCAGCGGAACAGGCTATCTGGCGGGGGGGATTGGGTGGTACCGGCTTCGGTTTTCTCTGCCGCAGGCTTATCAGGGGAAAAGGCTCAGGCTGACGTTTGACGGCGTGTACAAAAACAGCCAGGTCTGGTGCAACAGCTATTATCTGGGAAAGCGACCCAACGGATACACGGCTTTTTCCTATGATATTACGGATTTTGCAGCCTTTGGAGGGACGGAAAACGTAGTCTGTGTCAAGGCAGTCCACACGGATCTGGCGGATTCCCGCTGGTTTACCGGCAGCGGTATTACAAGGAAGGTATGGCTCACCGTGGAGGAGAGCGTGCATCCCGGGGAATATGGCTGCTGTTTCAGGACAAAAGAAATATCGGAGGGACAGAAAGGATGCCTGGCAGAAATCGAGGTGCTTCACGAGCCGGTAAATACGGGGGCGGAAGCAGTGCGGCTTCGAATCGAAACGGCTTTTGTGGAAGAGGACGGGAGTGTGGCTGCAAGGCTGAGCGGGGAGAGGGAGCTTCCCCCTGCAGGAGCAGACAAATATGAAACAGGAAAAAAGGCGTCGGGCGCACCAAATCAGTTGACGCTTCGGGCAGCCATAGAGAATGCGAAGCTCTGGTCGCCGGAGAGCCCTTATTTATATAACATGCAAACCTGGTATCAGGTAAACGATGGAGAAAAATATCTGGTACATGAGGAAAAGGTGGGAATCAGAACCATATCCTTCAGGCCGGAGGAAGGTTTTTTCCTGAACGGGACAGAGACCAAGCTGAGGGGCGTCTGTGTCCATCATGACGGCGGATGTCTTGGGGCGGCCATGAACAGCGAGGTATGGCAGCGCAGGCTTATGGAGCTGAAGGAGTGCGGATGCAATGCCATCCGGTGCAGTCACAATCCCCATATGCCGGAGCTTTATGCCCTCTGTGACGCCATGGGATTTCTCATGATGGATGAGGCTTTTGATGAATGGGAAAATCCGAAAAACAAATGGTCGGTAGGGCATAATGTCTATCCGCCCAGGCATCAGGGATATTTTGAGGACTTTCCACAGTGGCATGAGAAGGACCTTCGGACCATGGTACGAAGGGACAGAAACCATCCCTGCGTTATTCTCTGGAGTATTGGAAATGAGATTGATTACCCCAATGACCCTTACTGCCACCCCATGTTTCAGACCATGACCGGGAATAATGATGCCAACAAGCCTGAGGCTGAGAGGCTCTACGATCCGAACAAGCCCAACATGGAGAGGCTTTCGGTGATTGCGGCACATTTGGCAGGGATTGTGAGACAGGAGGACGAGAGCCGCCCGGTAACATTGGCGGCGGCGTTTCCGGAGCTGTCCTCGCAAATCGGTTTCTTTGACGCGCTGGATGTGGTGGGCTACAATTATAAGGAGCATTTGTATGAGGAGGATCACAGACGCTTTCCCTGCAAAACCTTTCTGGGAAGCGAGAACAGCCACAGCTATGAGGCCTGGCGGGCAGTAACGGACCATCCCTATATCTGCGGGCAGTTTTTGTGGACAGGGATTGATTATCTTGGGGAAGCCCATGGGTGGCCCGTACACGGTTCCCGGGCGGGTATATTGACTACCGCCGGATTCAGGAAACCGGAGTATTACAGGCGTAAGGCTTTCTGGCAGCAGGAGCTGACCATGCGTCTTGCCACCCGGCAGGAGGACGGAAGGGAAGAAAGCTGGCTGCCTATGACGGAAAGCTGGAATTATCCGCAGGGCGCAGGCGTTATGATAAAGTGCTATGCAAATCCGCCCGAGGGCTCTTGTATTGTCTTAAAGTGTAACGAGAGAGAGACAGGACGGCAAAGCGAGTACAAATCAGACGGCGCTTATCTTTTCCATATGGAGTATGAGCCGGGAATTCTGGAAGCGGTATGCCTTGGAGCAGACGGAAATGTGCTTGGGACATGCAGTCTGAGAACCACCGGAAAAGCCGTGAAACTGGACTGTGAACTGTGGAGGGAGAGGGATCTCCTTACAGGGGAAGAGTGGGAAAAGAGCTCGGCGCAGGCAGGCTATTTGTACCAAATCCTTGTGAAACTTACAGATGAACAGGACAACGAGACGGTATGGGATGATAGAGAGATAAAAGCGCAGGTTCAGGGAGCCGGAGAGCTCGCAGGAATGGATAACGGAAATCTGGCGGATGTGACTGCCTTCTCCTCCCAAATCAGAAAAACTTTTGCAGGGAAAATGGCGGTATATGTGCGCAGGACCGGGCCGGGAAGCATTCGGGTATTTCTGGAGCTGGCAGACGGCAAAGGAGAAGTGTGTTTCAGTCCTGTTTATGGGACGTCGATTTTGTTATAATGAAGATGAACAGACAGAGTATGATTGTTTTATGTATCGCCATCCTGCTGATAATGGTTTTGCTGGTGTGGCTTTTTAGAAAATTTCTTTGGAGGGGCCGCAGAAGATCAGACCGTTTTGAAGATATGGAAGGCCATGAGTTTGAGTATTTCTGTGCGGAGCTGTTAGAGGAGAGAGGATTTACGGAGGTGGAAGTCACCAGAGGCAGCGGGGATTATGGAATCGACATTCTGGCAGAAAAGGAAGGCGTCACTTATGCGATCCAGTGCAAATGCTATTCCGGGGCGGTGGGAGTCAAGGCCGTTCAGGAAGCCTATGCAGGGAGAGATTATTACGACCGGATGGTGGGAGCGGTGATGACGAACCAATACTTCACGGGGCCGGCGGTGGAAGCCGCCGGAAAATTGAAGATTTTGCTCTGGGACGGCGGATATATCGAGGGGATGATGGAGGAGAGAGACTGTCAGTAGGCTGACAGTCTCTCCTGAAGTCCCTGAAAATCAGAGGGGCCTGTTTCCAGGACAAACCGATGAAAACGGGGCAGGGAGAACTCTTCCCCCCATAGTTTAACGGCCTGCTCCCTCAGGGAGAGGAATTCCAGAAAGCCAAGATAGTATTTCAGGTAATTTACCGGCTCTTCCACAATGTACTGGTAGATGGAGGCGACGGTTTCCTGTCCCTCGATTCCCATTTTTTTCAGTATTGCCTGTACCTGGGCGAAGGTCGCACCCTCATAATGGATGGCGATGTCGAGAAGGCAGTAGAGGCAGAGCTGGAGGTTGCGGTTCAGGCGGCAGGCCTCATACCAGGAAGCTTCCAGCGGGGCGGTATCCTGTACCATCTCTCTGGCATAGTAATAGGACAGATTTTCTGCGTAGAGAGCCCAGCCTTCCGTATACCCGCCATAGTGCAGAAGATAGCGGATAGGGGAGGCGTTTTGTTCCTTTAAGTAAAGCTGGCTGAATACCGTTTGATAAAGGTGGCCCGGATAGCCCTCATGAGCCAGCGTGGTATATAAGGTAAGGGCATCAGGCATATTTTTGCGATTGATGTAGATAATATTATTTTTCATATCGTCAACAGGCGGCGTCAGATAGTAAGCCGGGCTGCTGTAATTTTCCATAGAAGGGGACACGCTTTTGATGGTGCAGGACGGCACGAAGCGATCCTCCGATTGGGGAAAAGAAGGAAAATCTTCAGCGATGCGGCTCTGCAAATCGGCCAGCATCTCGTCCGCAGCGGTATAGGGGAAGGCCGGGGAGCCGTCCGGAGCCTTTGCGGCAAGGGCAGGATACTTTTGCAGCAAAACAACCAAGGAAGACAGATTTTGCTGAAAATCATCCCAGAGCAAGGCCTTAACCTCCGGAACGGTTCGGGAGGAGCCTGTGGAGGAGGCAAGGAGATACTCGTAGTATGACCGCCCCTGCGGGAAATAGCACAGACCCATAGAGTTGTTCCCGCTGCCTTTCAGAACGGTAAAGGCATCGGCAGTCTTTTCGTAGGCAGGGGCCATTACCGTGGTAAGGAGTCTGTCATTTTCGGAAATCCAGTGCTCTTTTTGGTCTGAAGTGATAGCGCCGTCTTTTTCCAGTGCGTCTAAACGCTCTTTAAAGGTGGTGTGCAGAAAGTGGCTGCCCTGGGAGAGGGACGTCTGATCCATGATAAGGGAGCATGCATCTATGATTTTCTGGGCGGCGGTATCGGACATAAAGAGTCCTTTCTCGGATTTTTCCTTTTCAAACTGAATAAGCCCGTCGAAATAGGTATCAGTCTGATCTAAAATATGAAGATAGTCCTCCACATCCTTCGGGGAGCGAAAGGTATAGTCCGCAAGGAGGATGGGCAGTGAGGAGTGCATCCCCTGGGAAGGGGAAAGGGGCTCGTCGTAATAGGAATAAGAAGCGCCCGAGAGGCGCAACGTAAAGTAACGGTTTAAGAGCTGCCAGGTGTAAGCGTCGCTTTCGCTCAGGCGTTTGGGCGATATTTGAGAAAGCCCGGACAGGACGGATTCAATAACCTCCTTGCCGTTGTCGGCACCCGCCTCATAGGAGGGCAGGCACACCTCCTGCGAAAACCCATAGTCCTGGGGATAAGCCAGCGTATAGTGCAGGCTTAGGGTGTTGCCGGAAAGCTCTGAATAAAATAATTCCTCTGCTATCCCCTGGAACCTGCGGCTGTCGTTCGTGAGAAAAAGCAGTGACAGGATAATCGTCAGGAAGCAAAAGAACAGGAGAGAAGAAAGAACTTTTTGTTTGCGGGTAAATTTTATTTTCACTGACAAGGCCAAAACCTCGAAAGACTATTCGTTTGATTATATGAAGCACTTGTGATAAAATATTACACAGATTGACTTGTACCTGGGGGAAGACCTCGGGTTACGGAAAGTAAAAAGGTATTAAAAATGTACATTTTAGCGCCATCTCTTCTTGCGGCAGATTTTAATATACTAGGACAGCAGATTGAGGAAACGGAGCGGGCCGGCGCAGCGTATCTTCATATAGATGTTATGGACGGTGCTTTTGTTCCAAGCATTTCTTTTGGAATGCCTCTGATTGCGTCGATCAGACAGACCAGCAGGCAGTTTTTTGATGTTCATTTGATGATTATGCATCCTGAGAAGCATATTGGGAAATTTGTGGAATGCGGTGCGGACGGCATTACCTTTCACTTAGAGGCGGCAGAGAATGTGGAAGAAATCATTGAAAGCATTCATTCCTGCGGGGCTCAGGCAGGCATCTCCATCAAACCCCAAACACCCATAGAAGCAGTTTATCCTTACCTCACCAAAGTGGAGATGATTCTTGTTATGAGCGTGGAGCCCGGAGCGGGGGGACAGTCCTTTATGCCCCAGACTTACCACAGGATCCGGAAGCTGCGGGATTATATTGACGAACATGATCTTCCTGTGAAAATCGAGGTGGACGGCGGCGTGGGCAAAAAAAATGTAAGAGAAATCATAGATGCCGGCGCTGATATTTTTGTGGCGGGCTCCGCGGTATTTAAAAAGCGGAGTATCAGCAGCAATATTTCCCAATTTATGCAAGCATTTAAAGAAAAAGAAGGTAGAGCGAAAAATGGAAAAGATAGGTAGAAACGCCCCCTGCTGGTGTGGCAGCGGCAAAAAATATAAAACCTGCCATATGGCGATGGATGAAAAAATCCATCGCTATGAGCTGGAAGGACACATGGTGCCGGACAGGAGCATGCTCAAGACAAAAGAGCAGATCGAAGGCATTCGGGAAAGCAGCAAAATAAATATTGCCATACTGGATGCAGTGGGAGAAATGATAGGCGTCGGCGTAACCACCCAGCAGATTGACGATCTTGTCTATAAAATGGCCAAAGAGATGGGCGGTATTCCGGCGTCTCTGCACTACGACGGATATCCCAAAAGCGTGTGTATCTCCATCAACGAGGTGGTCTGCCACGGAATCCCGTCCGACGATGTGGTCCTGAAAGAGGGAGATATTGTAAATGTGGACGCAACCACCATATATAAAGGGTATTTTGCAGATTCCTCCAGGATGTATTGTATCGGAGAGGTCAGTGAAGAAAAGAAAAAGCTGGTAAGAGTGACTAAGGAATGTATGGAGAGAGGTCTTGCCATGGTAAAGCCCTGGGGCTTTATGGGAGATATGGGGCAGGCGGTTAACGACCATGCCAGGGCAAACGGCTACAGCGTGGTGGTGGAAATCGGCGGACACGGCGTGGGGCTGGAATTTCATGAGGATCCTTTTGTAAGCTATGTCACCAAGGCAGGGACGGAAATGCTGCTGGTGCCCGGCATGGTGTTTACCATAGAGCCAATGGTGAATATGGGAACCAGTGAAGTTTATATTGATGAGGAAGACAACTGGACGGTTTACACCGCGGATGGGAAGCCCTCGGCGCAGTGGGAAATTACGGTAGCAGTGACGGAAGACGGCTGCGAGGTTCTCACGTGGTAAGACTGCGGGGGCAGGGACGGAAACTTTTGTGTGGCCGTTTCTTTGTTCAGAGGGTGTTTGAAAATCGCTTTTGCCGGATCTTTCGAATACGCTCTGGGAAAGGAGAAGATGATGTATGATGTAGTGATTATCGGCGCGGGAGTAAGCGGCTGCGCCATTGCAAGAGAGCTTTCCCGCCTGGAGCTGAAAACAGCGGTTCTGGAGAGAGCCCTGGACGTATGTGAGGGAACCTCAAAAGCCAACAGCGGAATTGTGCATGCGGGCTACGATGCAGTCCCGGGTACGCTGAAGGCAAGGCTGAACGTGGCAGGAAGCCGAAAGATGGAGGCGCTCTCGAAGGAACTGGATTTTCCTTACAGGAGAAACGGCTCCCTGGTGCTTTGTTTTGATGAAAAGGATCTGCATAAGCTGACAGAGCTGCAGGAGAGAGGAAAGGCAAACGGTGTGGAGGGGCTTCGTATTTTGAACAGGCAGGAGCTTACGGAACTGGAACCCGGCGTGGGGGAACAGGCCGTGGCGGCGCTTTATGCTCCTACAGGGGGGATTGTATGCCCCTTCGGGCTCACCATTGCTCTGGCGGAAAATGCGGCGGATAACGGGGTAGAATTTCGGTTCGGCCAGGAAGTAACGAATATTCTGAAAAAAGAAGAGGGATATTTGATCGAAACCCGGGAAAAAACCTATGAGGCCAGAGTAGTCATTAACGCGGCTGGAGTTTATGCAGACCGGATCCATAACCTTGTGAGCAGAACCTTTATGGAAATTACTCCCAGGAAGGGAGAATACCTGCTCTACGACAAGAAGGTTGGGAAAATGGTAAACAGTACCTTGTTCCAGCTTCCTACCGCCCTTGGAAAGGGAATCCTGGTAACGCCTACGGTACACGGAAATCTCCTGACCGGGCCGACAGCTCAGGACATTCAGGATAAGGAAGGGACCGACACCTCCCGGGAAGGAATCGCTCAGGTGTCGGCGAAAGCCTCTCTCAGCGTAAAACAGATTCCGGGCAGAGAGGTGATCACCTCGTTCTCAGGCCTGCGCGCCCATATTACGGCGTGGGGGCAGCCGGAATGCGGAGAAAAGGGTAAGGCAGAGGAAGACTTTGTGATTGGGGAAGCAGCGGACGCTCCCGGATTTATCGACGTTGCGGGAATGGAGTCGCCAGGGCTTTCCTGCGCACCGGCAACCGGGGAGTATGTGGCAGACATCGTAAAAGGGCTGCTTGCCCCTAAAGAAAAAGAAAATTTTGTGAGTACCAGAAAAGGAATTCCCAATATGGCGCTGGCATCCGACGAGGAGAGGCACAGGCTGATCGAAGAAAATCCGGCTTACGGGAATGTGATCTGCCGCTGTGAAACGGTAACGGAAGGGGAAATTTTAGACGCCATACACAGAACCTTAGGGGCGGTTACGGTTGACGGCGTTAAGCGGCGCACGCGGGCAGGAATGGGAAGATGCCAGTCGGGCTTCTGCAATCCCAGGGTAGTGGAGCTTCTGGCAAGAGAGCTTAGAAAGGATGAGAGCGAAATTCGCAAGGCAGGAGAAAATTCCTGGTATTTATTATAGCGTCGGGGATAAATTAAGGATGAGGATGCATCGGGAAGGCGCACAGATGGGAGTGACGATGAAAACAACAGATTTGATCATTGTAGGGGGTGGCCCTGCCGGGATGGCGGCAGCTCTTGCAGCGTACGAGAAGGGAATCAGAGATATTTTGATTCTGGAGCGTGACAGGGAACTGGGAGGAATCTTAAATCAGTGTATCCATAACGGGTTTGGGCTTCATACCTTTAAGGAGGAGCTGACCGGTCCGGAGTATGCCGCCCGTTATGTTGCCATGGTTTCGGAAAAGGGGATTCCCAGCCTGCCCAATACCATGGTAATTGATGTACAGGGAGGGACGCCCTGTAAGGTTACGGCAATGAACAGGCAGGAAGGGTTATTTCAAATAGAAGCAAAGGCGGTGGTCTTTGCCATGGGATGCCGGGAACGCTCAAGAGGGGCCATGAATATACCGGGGTTCCGCCCCGCAGGGATTTTTTCCGCAGGCACGGCTCAGAGGTATGTGAATATCGAGGGGAGAATGCCGGGAAAAGAAGTGGTAGTGCTTGGCTCCGGGGACATAGGATTGATTATGGCAAGGCGTATGACCCTTCAGGGGGCAAAGGTGAAAATGGTGGCGGAGATCATGCCTTATTCCGGAGGGCTTAAGAGAAATATCGTCCAGTGCCTGGACGATTTCGGTATCCCCTTAAAACTCAGCCATACGGTGACGGAAATCCACGGAAAAGAACGGGTGGAGGGGGTTACGGTGGCAAAGGTGGATGAAAAGCTCGCGCCGATCCCGGGGACAGAGCAGTTTGTGTCTTGTGATACCCTGCTTTTGTCCTGCGGTCTGATTCCCGAAAACGAATTAAGCCGGGCGGCAGGTGCGGAGATGGATGATGTGACCCAGGGACCGGTAGTCAATGCAAGACTGGAAACCACTGCAAAGGGGATTTTTGCCTGCGGAAACGTGCTTCATGTCCACGACCTGGTGGATAACGTTTCCATAGAGGCAGAGCAGGCAGGAAGCTTTGCCGCAGAATATATTTTGAATGGGGAGTGTGACTGGGGAGAAGCGCTCCGGCCCAAAATTCCGGCCAAAACCAGATCCACGCTGCCCGAGGGAAGGGATGCCTCAAGCCAGCTCATCTGCATCGGCTGTCCTGTGGGCTGTCTGATCACCGTGGAGAAGAAAGAGGACGGCTCACTTAAGATTACGGGAAATACCTGTAAGAAGGGAGAAGAGTACGCCCGCAATGAATTCACGGCTCCGGTCAGGACGGTGACCTCCATGATCACCGTGGAAAACGGAAAGGGAAAGGTGGTTCCGGTAAAAACCGAATCGGAAATTCCTAAAGGGAAAATCGGGGAATGTATGGAAGAAATCCAAAAGGCCAGAGTCCCTGCGCCTGTCAGGGTAGGGGATGTACTGATTAGAAACGTGGCCGGAACCTCGGTTTCGGTCATCGCTACAGGAAACATGGACGCGGTATAAACGGGGCGGGAAAAGAACAGGGGGATTGCAATATGAGCAAATATATTATGGCATTGGATCAGGGGACTACCAGTTCCAGGTGTATCCTTTTTAACAGAAAGGGAGAGATTCAAAGTATTGCCCAGAAGGAATTCGGGCAGATTTATCCCAGACCCGGCTGGGTAGAGCATAATCCCATGGAGATCTGGTCCTCCCAGATGGCGGTGACTATGGAGGCCATGGCCCAGGTGGGAGCCGACGCCTCCGATATTGCGGGAATAGGGATCACGAATCAGAGGGAGACCACAATCCTGTGGGATAAGATCACCGGGGAACCGGTTTATAATGCAATTGTATGGCAGTGCAGGAGAACGGCGCAGAAGGTAGACGAGCTGGTGGCGGCAGGCTATGGCCAGATGATACGGGAAAAGACAGGGCTTGTGCCGGACGCCTATTTCAGCGCCACCAAGATTGCCTGGATTCTGGATCATGTACCGGAGGCAAGAAGCCGGGCGGAAAACGGAGAGATTCTTTTCGGGACAGTGGATAGCTGGCTGATCTGGAACATGACAAAGGGGGAAATTCATGTGACGGATTACACCAATGCTTCCCGTACCATGCTTTATGATATACATAAGCTGTGCTGGGATGAGGAATTGCTGAATCTGTTCCATATTCCGGCCTGTATCCTTCCGGAAGTAAAACCCTCCAGTTGTATCTATGGATATACGGAAAGCGCCACCTTAGGAGGACGCATTCCCATTGCGGGGATCGCAGGGGATCAGCAGGCCGCGCTGTTTGGCCAGTGCTGCTTTTCCAGGGGGCAGGTGAAAAATACCTATGGTACAGGGTGCTTTCTTTTGATGAACACGGGAACAGAAGCAATCACCTCAAATAACGGACTTCTGACCACCATAGCGGCAAGCGCCGGGGATAAAGTGGAGTATGCCCTGGAGGGAAGCGTATTTGTGGCAGGTGCGGCGGTGCAGTGGCTTCGGGACGGGATGCGGATGGTAAAGAGCGCTTCCCAGACCCAGGATTATGCCAACCAGGCTCCGGAGGGCACGGAGGGCGTTTATGTGGTGCCCGCCTTTGCCGGAATGGGAGCCCCTTATTGGAACCCCTATGCAAGGGGATGCGTGGTGGGAATTACCAGAGGCTGTAAAAAAGAGCATTTTATCCGTGCCACTCTGGAGTCCATTGCCTATCAGACCTACGATGTGCTGAAGGCCATGGAGGAGGATGCAGAGGTTTCTATTGCAGGCCTTAAGGTGGATGGCGGAGCCAGCGCCAATGATTTCCTGATGCAGTTCCAGGCAGATATTCTGGGAGCCAGGGTTTACCGACCCGAGTGTATAGAAACAACGGCCCTTGGGGCAGCCTATCTGGCAGGACTGGCATGCGGATATTGGTCCGGCAGGGAGGAGATTCGTGATAACTGGCAGCTTGGCAGAGAGTTTGTCCATGAAATGAGCGAAAACAGCAGGGAGCAGCTTTTAAAGGGATGGAAAAAGGCGGTGAAATGCGCACTTGCCTGGACGGAGGAATAAATCTATGGAACCTATTTTATTTCTGGAACCAGTGTTTAAACAGATGATCTGGGGCGGCAGCCGTCTTAAAGAGCAGTTCGGCTACGACATTCCGGGAGAGGATACAGGGGAGTGCTGGGCGATAAGCGCTCATCCCAACGGGGACTGTGCGATCAGGGAGGGGATATACAGGGGAAAGACGCTGTCACAGCTATGGGCGTCCCATCCTGAGCTTTTTGGAAATCCGCAGCCGGACAGGTTCCCTCTTCTTATAAAGATTATAGATGCCAGGGATGACCTGAGTATCCAGGTACATCCGGATGACTGCTATGCCAGGGAGCATGAAAATGGTTCTCTGGGCAAAACGGAGTGCTGGTATATTCTGGACTGCCCGCAGGATGCGGCTCTGGTGGTGGGACACAATGCCAGGACAAGGCAGGAACTGGCGGAGATGATTCATGAGGGAAGGTGGACAGAGCTGATCCGCCGGATTCCGGTGAAGAAGGGAGATTTTATCCAGATCAATCCCGGAACGGTACATGCCATTCAGGGCGGGATGATGATTCTGGAGACCCAGCAAAACAGCGATATTACCTACAGAGTGTACGATTATGGCAGGCTTACGGACAAAAAGCCCAGGCAGCTTCATGTGGAGCAGAGCATTGACGTGATCACGGTACCTGCGCCCTCTGCCGCGGAAAGCGTAAGCTCTGCCGCAGAACTTCCCAAAAACGCCCTGCAGGAGCTGATCTCCTGTGATTATTACAGGGTCTGGAAGCTGGAGCTTGACGGGGAGTTATCCTTTGAGCAGACTCATCCCTTCCTGAATGTGAGTGTGATTGAAGGACAGGGAACGGTGAACGGGGAAGAACTCAAAAAAGGAGATCACTTTATTTTGCCTCATGGTTTTGGAAAGGCAAAGCTGCAGGGAAACATGATGCTTATCATGTCATCCACAGAGTAAGAGAGTGGAGGAAACTTTTATGATCAATGAACAATACAAAAAGATGCTGAAGGGCAAGTCAGTCATCCGGCAGTTGTCCGAATTTGCCACGGCCAGGGGGAAGGAAATCGGCTATGAGAATGTATATGATTACAGCCTGGGGAATCCTTCCGTTCCGGTGCCGGAGGAATTTACAAGGGCGATGATCGACCTGCTTGCGACCAGAAACTCCATGGAACTTCACGGCTACAGCCCCAGCGTTGGTATTGCCTGTGTGAAGGATAAGATTGCCGCGTCCTTGAATCGGAGATTTGGGATGGAGTATACGGGGAATCACATTTTCCCAACCACAGGCGCGGCAGGCGCCCTGGCACATGCCCTGCGCTGTGTTACAAAGCCGGGGGACGAGGTGCTTGTCTTTGCGCCTTATTTCCCGGAATATTACTGCTATGTCAACCTGACAGGCGCTAAGATGAAGGTGGTGAGCGCGGATACGAAAAAATTCCAGATCAATATGGAAAGATTAGAGGAGGCATTGTCGAAGAATGTGGCGGCAGTGCTTATCAACACACCGAATAATCCCTCCGGCGCTCTTTACAGTGAAAAAACCCTGAAGGAACTGGCAGAACTGCTTTCAGAGAAACAGAGGGAATACGGACATGACATCTTCCTCATCTCGGATGAGCCCTACAGAGAGATTGTGTTTGACGGTATGGATGCGCCCTATGTGGCCAAATACTATGAGAATACCCTGACCTGCTATTCCTATTCCAAATCCTTATCCCTGCCGGGAGAGAGGATCGGATATGTGGCAGCCAATCCCAAATGCAGGGATGCGGAGCTGATCAGCGCCATGTGCAGCCAGATTTCAAGGGGGATTGGACACAACTGTCCGCCCTCCATCATCCAACTGGCAGTCGCCGAGGTGGAGGGCCTGACGGCAGATATGTCAGTGTATGAGACAAACATGAATATTCTCTACAAAGAGCTGACAGCATTGGGCTTTGATTGTGTAAGACCCGGGGGAACCTTCTATATCTTCCCCAGGGCCTTGGAGGAGGATGCCGTGGCTTTCTGCCGGAAGGCCCTTAAGTATGATCTGGTGCTGGTGCCTTCCGACAGCTTTGGGGTGCCGGGATATTTCCGCATGGCTTACTGCATTGATACGCAAAAGGTAGAATGTTCTCTTCCGGCGCTGCGTAAATTTGTAAAAGAGAATTATTAACGGGAAGCGAGGCATGGTTTAAAATGGTGGAATTTTTAAAAGCGGTACTGTTTGGGATTGTGGAGGGGATCACGGAGTGGCTTCCAATCAGCAGCACGGGCCATATGATATTGCTGAATGAGTTTGTGAAGCTGGAGGTGTCCGAGGAATTCTGGGAAATGTTCCTGGTGGTAATTCAGCTTGGCGCCATACTGGCAGTGGTTTTTTTATTCTGGGATCAGATCTGGCCTTTCGGCAAAAAAAATAACAGGCATCCGGTTAGGCGGACAGGATTTCTTTCCTATTGTAAAAAGGATATTTGGGTGCTGTGGTTTAAAATTATCGCAGCATGCCTGCCGGCAGCGGTGGTGGGGATCTTGTTTGACGAGTTTTTTGAAAGTCTGTTTTATAACAGCATATGCGTGGCCGTTGCATTGATCGTATTTGGCGTAGGGTTTATCCTGATCGAAAACAGGAATAAAGGAATGAAGGTAAAGGTTGGCTCCCTGTCAGATATTACATTTACCACAGCGCTGATAATAGGTATGTTCCAGTTGATTGCGGCGATTTTCCCGGGCACGTCCCGTTCCGGCGCAACGATTCTGGGAGCGCTTCTGATCGGGGTATCCAGAACGGTAGCAGCAGAGTTTACCTTTTTTCTGGCCATACCGGTGATGCTTGGAGCAAGTCTTTTGAAGGTATTAAAATTCGGCTTTTCCTTCAACGGAAATGAAATCATGGTGCTGGCGACAGGGATGATTACGGCGTTTTTGATCTCAGTCGTTGTGATCCGTTTTTTGATGGGATACATTAAGAAGCATGATTTTAAAGTGTTTGGCTGGTACCGTATCGTATTGGGAGTTGTGGTGCTTTTGTATTTCAGCCTGTCAATCAGTTGACAAAAGGGAAATTAAAGAGTATACTTCTTTCGAGTAAAAATAAAGCGTTTTTGAGGAAACGTACTGAATTATAGTTTGGCAGTGCATGTCAGAGAAAGTGTTTCTCTGCGTGAAAGGAGTTTATAATCATGGCAGTAAAGAAAACAGAGTCAACAACAAAGACCAAAGCAACACCGGCTAAGAAGGAAGTTAAGTCTGCTGAGAAGACATCAGAGGTAAAGACAGAAATAAAGGCAGAAGCCAAAGAAGTGAAGGAACCCGTAAAGAAAACAACAACCAGAAAAGCAAGCGAGAAGCCTGCCGCAGAAAAGACCGAAGAGGTAAAGGCAGAAACCGTTAAAAAGGAAACTGTTAAGAAAGCCAAAGCAGCGCCTGAAGTGGAAGCCGCCGTTCATTTTGAGTTTAGTGGCAAGTCCTATACTCCCGAGGATTTGGTAAAGATCTGCAAGGACGTTTGGAAATATGATCTAAACGGTAAGGAAGAAGAATTAGGAAGCGTTGAATTGTATGTGAAACCGGAAGAAAACGTTACATACTACGTGATCAACGGCGACATCAAGGGAAGTTTCAATATATAATATCAATTTTTGACAATTCTCTTACAAAGATACATTTCTTATATCGGTAGACGGCCGCTGTCGGGGCTTTCTTCGGATAGATATTCTGAAAATTCATAGGAATAATCGGATGGATACTGCGTGGGCGGTATCCATTTTTGCTTTAGAATTTTTTAATAATTATTTTTGACTATTTGTGTTGACAATAAATAGGGTAAGTGATATTTTATGTTAAGAAGATGTTAGCACTCCATTGGGTTGAGTGCTAACAAATGACAGAGAGCCTGAAAGACTTGAACAGAGATTCATAAGGCTGACAAATACGGAAAGGGATGATGGAGTTGCAGTTAAGTGAAAGAAAAATCAAAATATTGCAGGCCATTATCCGTAATTACCTGGAGACCGGGGAGCCGGTAGGGAGCAGGACAATATCCAAATATACGGATTTGAATTTAAGCTCAGCTACCATCCGCAATGAGATGTCAGACCTGGAGGAGATGGGCTATATCGTACAGCCTCATACCTCAGCGGGAAGAATTCCTTCTGATATGGGTTATCGGCTTTATGTGGATACCATGATGGAGGAGAAGGACAGGGAACTGGAAGAATTGAAGGAAATGATGCTGGAGAAGGAGGATAAGATGGATCACCTTCTCAAACAGGTAGCGAAGCTTTTAGCAGCAAACACCAATTATGTGTCAATGATTTCCGCTCCCACCATTCATACCAACAAAATTAAGTTTATACAGCTTTCAAGAATGGATGCCGGTCAAATCCTGGCAGTAGTAGTAGCCGAGGGAAATGTGATCAAGAACAACATCATCCCGGTGCCGGAAAGGCTGGATGATGAGACGCTCCTGAAGCTGAATATCCTTTTAAATACCCATTTAAACGGGCTGGCCCTGGAGGAGATTAATCTCGGGATGATTTCGGCTATGAAGCAGCAAGCCGGGATACACAGCGCGATTGTAGGTGATGTGATAGACGCCATTGCAGAGTCCATTAAGGCCGAAGAGGATTTGGAAGTATACACCAGCGGAGCCAATAACATTTTCAAGTATCCGGAGCTGGCAGATCATCAGAGGGCAAGTGAAATCATCAATACCTTTGAAGAGAGCAGGATGCTGACGGAGCTGGTACAGGGAGCTCTTTCCGATGAGAGCAGCACAGGAATCCAGGTTTATATCGGCAATGAAACGCCGATCCAGGCAATGAAGGACTGCAGTGTGGTGACCGCCACTTATGAATTAGGAGAAGGAATGCGCGGAACCGTCGGCATTATCGGTCCGAAGAGAATGGATTATGATAAGGTGGTAGGAGCGCTTAAGACAATCACCCATCAATTGGATGAATTGTATAAAAACAAGACATAGAGACGGAAAGGGATGAAGCTGATGAATGAAGAAATGAAGAAGGATATACAGGAAACCACAGACCAGGAGCAGGAGCCGGCAGGAGAGAGCGTGAATACCCAGGAAATGGGCACTCAGGAGGAAGATACGGATCAGGCCCGGTGTGAGCAGGCAGAAACCGAAGAAAGCGGCGGAGCCGATAACGAATCGGAAGATCAGGAAGAGGCAGACGCAGAAGAGACAGAGACGGCAAAAGCCGGAGAAGAAACCTGGGCAGAAAAAAGAGCCGCTAAGAAAAAGCTTAAGGCTGATAAAAAGCAGGATGCCCTTAAAGAAAAAATAGAGGAGCTGGAGGATCGGGTAAAACGCCAGATGGCGGAATTTGAAAACTTCCGCAAGCGCACTGACAAAGAAAAAACAGCCATGTTTGAAACAGGAGCCAGGAGCGTGATCGAAAAGATCCTGCCAGTGGTAGATAACTTTGAGAGAGGATTGGCCACCGTTCCGGAGGAGGATAAGGGGACTCCCTTTGCCGAGGGAATGGAGATGATCTACAAGCAGCTTCTGACAGAACTGGAGAAGATGGAGGTTAAACCCATACCGGCGGTGGGAGAAGAGTTTGATCCCAATTTCCACAATGCAGTGATGCAGGTGGAAAGCGAGGAATTTGAATCCGGCGTGATTGCCCAGGAGCTGCAGAAGGGGTATACTTACAGGGACAGCGTAGTGAGACACAGTATGGTAGCGGTGGTCAGCTAGCCGTCCTGAGTGAAATGAAAGCAATAAGCTTTTTATAAAATAAAATTTTACAGCATATAAACAAAATTCCAGGAGGAGATAATTATGAGTAAAATAATTGGTATTGATTTAGGTACAACAAATAGCTGCGTAGCAGTTATGGAGGGCGGTAAGCCTACCGTTATTGCAAATGCCGAGGGCGCAAGGACGACACCTTCCGTAGTGGCATTTACCAAAACCGGCGAAAGGTTAATCGGCGAGCCTGCCAAGCGTCAGGCCGTAACCAATGCGGAGAAGACTATTTCTTCCATTAAGAGAGATATGGGTACGGACAGAGGACGTACCATTGACGACAAGAGATATTCCCCTCAGCAGATCTCAGCTATGATTCTCCAAAAGCTGAAAGCAGATGCAGAGAGTTATTTAGGCGAAAAGGTAACGGAGGCCGTTATCACGGTTCCCGCTTACTTTAACGACGCTCAGCGTCAGGCCACCAAGGATGCCGGTAAGATCGCCGGTCTGGATGTAAAGCGTATTATCAACGAGCCTACGGCGGCAGCCTTGGCCTATGGACTTGACAATGAAAAAGAGCAGAGAATTATGGTATACGACTTGGGCGGCGGTACCTTTGATGTTTCCATCATTGAGATCGGTGAGGGCGTGATTGAGGTTCTTGCAACCAACGGCGATACCCATCTCGGAGGGGATGATTTTGATAACAGGCTGACAGAGTGGATGATCAGCGAGTTCAAGAAGGCGGAGGGCGTGGACTTATCAAACGATAAGATGGCGCTTCAGAGATTAAAAGAAGCCGCAGAGAAGGCAAAGAAGGAGCTTTCCTCAGCGACCACCACCAATATCAACCTTCCTTTCATTACCGCTACGGCAGAGGGACCCAAACACTTTGATATGAACCTTTCCAGAGCCAAATTCGATGAATTGACCCATGATCTGGTTGAAAAGACAGCAATCCCGGTACAGAATGCCATGAAGGATGCGGGCCTTACCAACGGCGATCTGGGCCAGGTGCTTTTGGTAGGCGGTTCTACCCGTATTCCTGCCGTACAGGAAAAAGTAAAACAGCTCACCGGACATGAGCCCAGCAAAACATTGAATCCTGACGAGTGCGTGGCATTAGGCGCATCCATCCAGGGCGGTAAGCTGGCAGGAGACGCAGGCGCAGGAGAAATCCTTCTTCTGGATGTTACCCCTCTTTCCCTGTCCATCGAGACCATGGGCGGCATTGCTACCAGGCTGATTGAGAGAAATACTACTATTCCCACCAAGAAGAGCCAGATTTTCTCCACCGCTGCAGACAATCAGACTGCGGTTGACATCAATGTATTACAGGGTGAGAGACAGTTTGCAAGAGATAATAAGTCCCTAGGACAGTTCAGATTAGACGGGATTCCTCCGGCAATGCGCGGAGTGCCCCAGATAGAGGTTACTTTTGATATTGATGCCAACGGTATTGTAAACGTTTCCGCAAAGGATCTTGGAACCGGCAAGGAGCAGCATATTACCATCACCGCAAGCTCTAATATGTCAGATGATGAGATCGATAAGGCAGTAAAGGAAGCGGCTGAGTTTGAAGCTCAGGATAAGAAGAGAAAAGAGGCTATTGATACAAGAAATGAAGCGGATTCTTTCGTATTCCAGACCGAAAAGGCATTAAGTGAAGTGGGCGATAAGATCGACGCTTCCGAAAAGGCCAATGTGGAGGCTGATGTTCAGGCCGTTAAGGATATTCTGGAAAGAACTAAGGATCAGGAGATGTCCGATTCCGATCTTGACGCTCTGAAAGCGGCAAGAGAGAAGCTTACCACAAGCGCACAGGCGCTGTTCACCAAGATGTATGAGAATATGCAGCAGGCACAGGCAGGTGCAGGTCCCGATATGGGCGCAGGCCCTGACATGGGAGGAGCGGCTGATGCAGGCCCGGCAGATGATGTGGTTGACGGGGATTATCGCGAAGTTTAATACAACAAGAGTTTAACCTGAGGCGGCGCTTAGCGGTAAATGGCCTTAAAACAGCCATTTACCGCATGCCGCCTTGGGTGGTGTATCGAGTGCCATCCGGCACGGGAGGAGTTTGAAATGGCAGAACAGAAACGCGATTATTATGAAGTGCTCGGGATTGATAAGAACGCAGATGAGGCCGCCATAAAAAAAGCCTACAGGGCTCTTGCCAAAAAGTATCATCCGGATATGAATCCGGGAGATGCGGAAGCGGAAAAGAAGTTTAAGGAAGCTTCTGAGGCTTACGCGATTTTGAGTGACCCGGAGAAGAAGAGACAGTACGATCAGTTTGGCCACGCTGCCTTTGAGGGAGGAGCCGGCGGTTTCGGCGGCTTTGATTTTAACAGTGCGGATTTCAGCGACATTTTCGGCGATATTTTCGGTGACTTCTTTGGCGGCGGACGTAAGAGCCGGGGCAACAGCGGCCCCATGAAGGGCGCTAATATCAGAACCAGTGTCAGGATCACCTTTGAGGAGGCCGTATTCGGCGTTGATAAGGAAATTGAACTGACCTTAAAGGATGAGTGTAAGACCTGCCGGGGAACGGGAGCAAAGCCCGGAACCAGTCCGGAAACCTGCCAGAAGTGCGGCGGTAAGGGACAGGTGGTCTTTACTCAGCAGTCCTTCTTTGGCACGGTCAGAAACGTGCAGACCTGTCCGGAGTGTAACGGAACCGGGAAAGTGGTTAAGGAGAAATGTATGGACTGCCATGGGTCGGGCTATATTGCCAGCCGAAAGAAAATCCAGGTGTCCATTCCCGCGGGAATTGATAACGGGCAGAGCGTCCGCATCCGGGATAAGGGTGAACCCGGCATGAACGGAGGTCCCAGAGGGGATCTGCTGGTAGAAGTGATTGTGGGACGTCATCCGATCTTCCAGAGACAGGATTACAACATTTATTCTACCGTACCCATTTCTTATGCGGTAGCGGCTCTCGGCGGCGATGTTGTGGTGGATACGGTAGACGGCAAAGTGCTCTACGAGGTGAAGGCCGGAACCCAGACAGACACCAAGGTGCGTTTGAAGGGAAAAGGCGTTCCTACCCTCAGAAACAAAGAGGTGAGAGGAGATCACTATGTAACACTGGTGGTGCAGACACCGGAGAGACTTTCCCATGAAGCAAAGGAGCTCTTAAAGCAGTTTGACGCGGTGACCGGCGACAGCTTAAATGCCGCTAAAAATGTGCAGGCGGATAAAGGCGAAACAAAAGATACAAAGAAAAAGAAATTCTGGAAATAAAGAGTTCAAAGCAAAACATAAAACAGGGGCTGTGGAAAAGCAAAGCAGATTTGGCTGCATTTTCCGGCTCCTGTTTCATTTAAGAGTAATATTTTTTAAAAACCGTGCATAAAATGCTATCAGGCCTTTTAAAGCTGCCGGTGAGAGGCTTTGGGGTTTTTATCGCAAGCGCTAATCGGACAGCTCCCTGAGCATATTTACAATATAACCGGAAAGGCTTGAATTTAGATTTTCCGCTACGGGAATCAATGCCGAAATTTTTTCCGGCTCCCCCTGACTGCGGTAGATCTCCGCCAAAAGCCTGTAGGTGGCGCTGACGTCAGTGCGGGTGCTTACGGCAAACTCCAGAATACGGCAGGCCTCCTGTACATAAGAATTTTTATAAAGGACACCGGCCCAGGTTTGAAGGGTACGGACAAGAACCGTGTAGCTCTGATCATAGCGGGAGAGCAGATCGATGTTGGGAGCGCCGTACTTAAGCTTCAAATCGGTATTGCTGATTCCGGTAAAATTTACAATGGGAGACTCGCAGAGGCTGTGCAGTGTTTCGTGACACTCCGCCACTATGGGATCCTGGGCAAGGACATCCATAGGAAGATTTTCAAAGGGAATTTGAATGTATTCCAAGTCGTCAAGGGATTTACGGCGGGTGCTGTTGGCTGCAGCTTCCTTTTCCCAGAAGCTTTGGTTGGATTTTTCGTCCATGTTTCTGCGCTTATGAAGTTCGTATCCGAGCCAGATGCAGAATATGATAAAACTTGCAAAAATGGGGAATTTCATATATAATATCCTTTCAGAAAGATTACTGCCACGGGGCAAATCTGCCCAGAGGGGAGAAAATATGTTTCATTTTAACAATAATAAAAATAAAAGAATTTTTTCGGTGATCATTGTCGCCCTCTTAGTACTTGCAATGATAGTACCAACTATAGCATCTTTTATGTATTAAATCAAATGGGATTTATGAGGTGATTTTTATGAAAAGGCGGATAAAAGGACTGGTTTGCTTTGCGCTGGCAATAAGCTTTTTGGGGCTGTGGGGTTTCAGGGCGCAGGCCAGTGAAGAAAATGGCAAGGCCAAAAGAATACTGCCGGGGATTTTCATTGAGAATATTTCCCTGGAGGGGAAAACGGCCGAGGAAGCAAGGGCGGAAGTGGAAAGCTACGTGAGTGAAAGTCTCGGCGGAAGGGTCATCTCGCTGATCGCCATAGACGGAAATAAGGTAGATATAACGCCTGCGGAGATAGGGCTTCGCTGGAGTAATCCGGAGATTGTGGAGGAGGCGGCCGATATAGGCCAGACAGGAAATGTGGTTGCGCGTTATAAGGCGGCTAAAGACCTCCAGTATCAGAATAAAGTGTTCCACATGGAATTTGATGCGGACAGGGAGCAGATCAGACAGATTCTCGAGCAGCAGTGCGCCGTCTATAATGTAGAGGCAAAGGATGCAACCCTTTCCCGGGTAAACGGGAGTTTTGTGATAAATGAGGGACAGACAGGCAAAGTAATAGATGTGGAGGCCTCCACACAGCTCATTTGCGATTATTTTAACAGCGACTGGAATGAAGAAGAGGGCGGCTCCATAGAGCTGATCATCTCTGTGGACGAACCTCAGGGGACCGCAGAAGAGCTGGGAAAGGTAAAGGATGTACTGGGAACCTTTACTACCAGCTATCGGACCTCCGGATCGGCCAGAAGCGCCAATGTGGCCAACGGATGTGCCTTGATAAACGGTACAACCCTGTATCCCGGGGACGAGTTCTCGACCTGTGAGGCGATTACCCCCTTTACCTCCGAAAACGGTTACTATATGGCTGCGTCTTATTTGAACGGCCAGGTAGTGGACAGCCTGGGAGGCGGTATCTGCCAGGTTTCAACCACGCTCTATAATGCGGTGCTGTTGTCGGAGTTAGAGGTTACGGAGCGCCACAATCACTCCATGATTGTGACCTATGTGGATCCCTCTGCGGATGCGGCCATTGCAGAATCCTCAGGGAAAGATTTCAGGTTTGTCAATAACACCCAGGCGCCGCTCTACATCGAAGGCGTCACTACGGACGATAAGCATATTACTTTTACCATTTACGGTGTGGAAACCAGGGACAGCGGCCATCAGGTGCGCTATGAAAGCGAAGTGGTCAGCACCACCTATCCTGACACGGAAGTGATCTATGTCAATGAGTCTCTTCCTTTGGGTTCGATTTCCGTGCAGTCGGCGCACATCGGATATAAAGCAAACCTGTGGAAGATTGTCACGGAGAACGGCCGGGAGGTGAGTCGGGAGCAGGTGAATTCCAGTTCCTATAAGGTAACCCCACGGACGGCGACGGTAGGCGTCGCCACCGCGGATCCCAATGCGTATAATCAGATTATGGCGGCGATTGCCACGAATAGTATTGATCATGTGAAAAATGTGGCTGCAGCCCTGGCGGCAGGAGAAGTGCCGCCGCCTACTGAAGTGCCCATTGACCCGGCTACGGGCCAGCCCATAGGAGGAGGGGCTGATCCCGGAGCAGGTCAGCCCATAGGAGGAGCTGTGCCTGCAGACCCGGCTGCAGCCCAGCCGGCAGCGCCCGCAGAGCAGGCGCCGGCAGAGGTACCGCCAGCGGAATTACCAGCGGAGTGAGGTTCGGGATGAAGACAGGAAAAATATCCGAAAGTATTTTGAAGCGTTCCGTACTTGGAAAAATAAAAACCCGTAGAAAAGAAATACAAAAAGGCGCAGGCGCAGGCGAGGACTGCGCCTTTTTGGCATGGGGAGACACTGAGCTTTGTCCGGCTGCCGTTTCCACCCAGACATGCACACTTCCTGTGAAGAGAGTGACTTATTATGCCATCATGGCAGCCGCCAATAATCTGGCAGCTTCAGGAGCTGTCCCGGCGGCAGTTACCTTATCCCTGACCCTTCCTCAGGAAGCGGAGGAGGCGGTTTTAAAGGAGCTTATGGAGCAGGCGGAGGAATGCTGCGGGGAACTGAATATTCAGATCGCAGGCGGACATACGGAGGTAAGCGGGGCCGTTAACTGGCCGGTGGTCACGGCCACAGTAATCGGCAAGGCGGCTGTCAAAAGAGAGGACCAACACGAGAGGCATAAGGTTTGTGAAGGGCATAAGGATGTGGTAGTAAGCAAGTGGATTGGCATCGAGGGAACAGCCATCCTTGTCAGAGAAAAGGAAGAAGAGCTGCTGAAGAGATTTTCAGCCGGATTCTTAGGGGCGGCAAGGGAACAGGAGCGGTATCTCTCGGTAGAGAGGGAGGCCGCCATAGCGCTTAAGTCCAGCGTTTATGCAATGCATGATGTGAGAAACGGCGGTATTTTCGGTGCATTGTGGGAGCTTTCCCGGAAATTAGGCGTTGGACTATCCATAGATTTAAAAGAAATTCCGGTAAAACAGGAAACCATAGAAATCTGTGAATTTTTTAATATAAGTCCTTACGAGCTCTTATCGGGGGGAGCGCTGATTATGGCAGCCGAGGACGGCAATGGGCTGGTAAGAGAGCTGAAGAAGGCGGGAATTGCCGCATCCGTGATCGGCCGCACCAATGACAGTAATGACAGGCTTATCCTGAATGGAGAGGAAACCAGGTATTTGGGGCCTCCTGGGCCGGACGAGATTTATAAAATAGCATTTAAGGAAGAAAGGATAGGGTGAGAGAATGAGAGAACAAATTTTAGCGATCATAGAGAAGAACAGCCGCATCAATATCAAAGAGCTTGCGGTGATTTTGGGAGCGGATGAGCTGACCATAGCAAACGAGCTGAAAGCCATGGAGGAGGAAGGAGTGATCTGCGGTTACCACACCATGATCGACTGGGAAAAGACCTCCATCGAGAAGGTGACCGCGCTGATCGAGGTGCGGATTACGCCCCAGAGAGGCCAAGGCTATGACAATATTGCGGAGAGGATTTATAAATATCCGGAGGTGAACAGTGTATATCTGATTTCCGGAGGGTATGATCTTCTGGTGACCCTGGAGGGAAAATCCCTGAAGGCCGTTTCCGGCTTTGTGTCGGATAAGCTCTCCACCCTGGAGGGGGTTCTGAGTACGGCAACCCACTTTATCTTAAAGAAATATAAGGATCACGGGACGATTTTAACCCAAAAATATGAAGATACCAGGGAGAAGGTGACGCCATGAGAAATCCGTTAGCAGATAAAGTAGTTACCATTAAGCCCTCGGGGATCCGGAAGTTTTTTGACATTGTAAGCGAGATGAAGGATGCTATATCTCTCGGCGTGGGGGAACCGGATTTTGACACACCCTGGCATATCAGGGATGAGGGAATTTATTCCCTGGAAAAAGGACGCACGTTTTATACTTCTAATTCCGGGTTGAAGGAATTAAAGATAGAGATAGCGAATTACATACACAGGACCCAGGGGATTTCCTATGATTCGGAGCATGAGGTGATCGTCACGGTAGGCGGTTCCGAGGCTATTGATATTGCCCTGAGAGCGATGCTCAATCCTGGGGAGGAGGTGCTGATTCCCCAGCCCAGCTTTGTGTCTTATGAGCCATGTACCATCCTTGCAGGGGGAAACCCTGTAATCATTGACCTGAAGGAGGAAGATGAGTTTAAGCTGACGCCTGAGGAGCTCAGAGCCGCCATCACGGAGAAAACAAAGATATTGATTCTCCCCTTTCCCAATAACCCTACAGGGGCAACTATGGAAAAAGAGGAGCTGGAGGCCATTGCGGAGATTGTCCGCGAAAAGGATATTTTTGTGATTACGGATGAAATTTATGGGGAGCTGACCTATAACGGAAAGCACGTTTCCCTGGCTAGCCTGCCGGGAATGCAGGAGAGGACGGTGCTCATCAACGGCTTTTCCAAGGCCTATGCCATGACAGGGTGGAGACTTGGGTATGCCTGTGCGCCAAGGCAGATTATGGAGCAGATGCTCAAGATTCATCAGTTTGCCATCATGTGCGCACCTACCACCAGCCAGTATGCCGCAGTAGAGGCGTTGAAGAACGGCGATGATGATGTGGCCATGATGCGGGAGTCCTATAATCAGAGAAGAAGATTCCTGATGCACGCCTTTAAGGAAATGGGGTTACAATGCTTTGAACCCTACGGCGCATTCTATGTGTTTCCCTGCATTAAAGAATTCGGTATGACCAGTGAGGAGTTTGCAGAAAGGCTCCTGGCGGAAGAGAAGGTGGCGGTCGTGCCGGGAACCGCATTCGGAGACTGCGGGGAAGGTTTCCTCAGGATTTCCTATGCTTATTCGTTGGAGAACCTGAAAATAGCGTTGGATAAGATTGGCGCATTCGTCGCCAGGCTTCGGGAAGAGAAGTAAGCGTCCGGAAGCCATACATTAAGAAAAGAGAAGGAAACGGCAGGGGCAGTTCACACCTTTTGATTTAATTGGTGCGGCTGCCCCTGATTTTCTTATCAGTAGATCTGATATTCCACAACAATACTTGCCTCCACCTGGATTTTGCCGGGCATGATGCCTGCGCCGTCCTCCATCGCCAGGGACATTTCCTGTTTGGCGGCATATCTGCCGGTAAGGGCAGAGTCAGAATACCGCTCCTGGGAGTATCCGCTGGTCTCCTTGATGTTAATTACGGAACCGACCTGACATCCGGCAGCATCGGCCAGCGCCTGCGCCTTTTGGCGGGCGGACGCTACTGCGGCGGTCAGAGCCTGTTGATAACTCTCGTCGTATTTGCTGGCCTGATATGTGATGGAGCGGATGGTATTGATGCCTTCCGAGACGGATTGGGACAAAATTTCGTCAAGGCCGTCAATGGGCAGATCAGAGACAGTGAGCGTGGTAATGGCCTCATAGCCGGTAACCCGGGGCGTATTGCCGGAGTAATTATAAACGGGATTCATGTAATAGTCCGAGGTCTGGATGGAAGCCTCGTCAACATTCAGGGACTTTAACAGCCCGATCACCTGACTGACGGACTCCGTATTTTTCTGCTGACAGGAGGCTGCGTCGCTCGCCTGGGTGCGGACGGAATATTCCACCTGGGCGATATCGGGAACTACGGTAACCTTTTCGCTGCTGTTTACGGAGATGGAGTTGGTATTGTAGGCAGTTGACAGGAAAGTATCCGGCAGCCGTTGGGAGTCAGCAGGATCTTCAGGCTGATTTTGGGCTTCTGCGGTATCGCCGGAGGCTCTTTGCTCCTTAGAGGGAGTATTTGAACCGGAAGAGGAAGCAGCACAGCCTGTGATAAGGGCGAGAATAAGTCCTGTGGTTAATAGAAAAGATGCTTTTTTCATAAAACAAATCCTCCTTTGGTATCTGTATTGTGTCCTTTACTATAGATACGCAGGAGGATAATAAATTTATTGGAAAATCTGCTTTTTATGACTTCCACTGCAGTCTGTGAAGCTCGCCTTCCCGCTGCATTTGCAAAAATCCCTGTTGGCGCAGAGCCTCATAGAGAACAATGGCCACGGAGTTGGACAAATTCAGGGAGCGGATGTCAGGCAGCATGGGAATACGGATACAGTTATCCTCGCAGTCTACCAGTATTTCCTCCGGAATCCCCGCGCTTTCTTTTCCGAACATGATAAAATCTTCCGGAGAGTAGGAAACTTCCGTGTAGATACGCCGGGCCTTGGTGGTGGCCATCCAGATTTTTGCGCCGGGATGGAGCGTCTTGAATTCTTCGAAATTCATATATCTGGTTATGTCGAGGGATTCCCAGTAATCCATTCCCGCGCGCTTTAGCTCCTTTTCACCCAGGCGAAACCCCAGGGGCTCTATTAAATGAAGGCCGGTGCCTGTGGCAACACAGGTTCTTCCGATATTTCCGGTATTTGCCGGGATTTCCGGCTGGTGCAGAATGATATGCATAATAAAAACGATCCTTTCAATCCTCGTTTCCTCCGTCTGTCAGCGGCAGGGAAAAAATAAACTCTGTTCCCACGCCTTCGGTGCTGATGACATTGATATGTTCCCCATGGGCATGAATGATTTCCTTGGTGATGGAAAGCCCGAGGCCGGTGCCTTTTTTGTCTTTCCCTCTGGATAAATCGGATTTATAAAATCTGTCCCAGATCAGCTTCAAATCATCCTTGGGGATACCGATTCCTCTGTCCTTGACGGATACAAAGACTTTGTTGTGCTTTTCGGTGGTTTCTATTTTAATAATGGAATCGCTGTGGCTGAATTTAATCGCATTGTCCAGCAGATTGTAGAGCACCTGCTGGATTTTGCCTACATCCGCATTTACGAACAGCTCATCCCCTGACAGGATCAGCTCGATGGCAATGGTCTTGTTTTTGCAGGTACCCTCGAAGGAGGCGGCGGTATTGCGGATGATTTTGTTAATATCAAAGTCGTTTTTGTCCAGCAGCATTCCTTTGGTATTTAAATTGTTCAGAACCAGAAGGCTGTTGGTGAGTTTGATGAGCCGCTCCGTTTCATTTACAACGATAGTCAGGTATTTTTCGTAAAGCTCCGGCGGTATGGTGCCGTCCAGCATGGCTTCCAGATACCCCTTGATGGAGGTAAGGGGAGAGCGGAAGTCATGGGATACGTTAGCCACAAACTTCTTTTGATCGTCCTCGGAACGGGCGATTTCGTTTGCCATATAAGAAAGGGTTGCGCCCAGATAGCCGATCTCGTCCTCACTGTCAATTTGAAGCTCATAGTGCATGTTCCCGGAGGCAAACTGCTCCGTAGCCTCAGTAATCCTGCGCAGGGGAAGATAAACCATTTCCGTAAAGAAGATCAGAATGATCAGGGACAGCAAAAAAAGGATCACCAGCATCAGGTAGGAAATATTTAAAAGCCCGTTGGATGACGCCAAAATATTGCTCATAGGATAGTGGATTACCACATAGCCCCGCACCTTATAATCGGATGTGATAGGGGCAAAAACGCTGAGCTGGTTCTGCGTAAAGCTGTTAAGAAAATTCCCTATGGTGTAATAGGAATTTTCCGTAACGGTAGGATCAAAGCCCTCGATCACGGTCTCGTTTCCCACGTCGATGGGAGCGTCGGAATCCAGAATCATAAGCCCGGAAGGATTGATGATCCACAGATTGGCGGAAAGGTAAGTGTCCAGGGCGTCAAGCTGTTTTTTCACCGTGTCCAGGGAGGTTTCATTGTTGTACAGATCTGCGGCATAGGTGTTGGCAATCAGGGTGGCCTCCCGGTAAAGGGCCTCCGCTTTCTCTCTTGTGAGCTGCTCAGTAGTCATATTGCTGACAAAGGTGGCTACCACTACAAAGCCGAAGAAACCGAAAATAAAATAGGCCAGCAGAAATTTCAGGTAGAGGGTTTTTCTCATTGCCTTACCTCGAACTTATAGCCAATCCCCCAGATTGTGGCGATCCTCCAGCCGGCATGGTCGCTTATTTTCTCACGCAGCCGCTTGATATGGACGTCTACCGTCCTGGTGTCGCCGATGTATTCATAGCCCCAGAGCTGGTCGAGAAGCTGCTCCCTTGTGAAGACATGGTTGGGGGAGGAGGCAAGAAAATACAGAAGCTCCAGCTCTTTAGGAGGCATTTCTACGATTTTTCCCATATAGACAACGGAATAATTCGTCAGGTTGACGGAAAGATCCGGGTATTCCACACATTTTATGTCGGGGGCGGCGGGGGCGGCAGGAGCAGGCTTGTACCTTCGCAGTACAGCCTTTACCCTTGCAACCAGTTCTTTGGAGTCAAAGGGCTTTTCCATATAGTCATCGGCGCCCAGCTCCAGTCCCAGTACTTTGTCGAAAATTTCACCTTTGGCGGAGAGCATGATAATAGGAATGGAGGACTTGGCACGGAGCTCCCGGCACACCTGATAGCCGTCAATGCCGGGCAGCATCAGATCCAGCAAAATCAGGTTGGGGGCAAAGGAATCTGCCAGAAGCAGGGCGCTTTCCCCGTCGCCGGTGGTCATGGTTTCAAAGCATTCCTTTGTCAGATAGAGGGAAATTAATTCCGCAATATTGCTGTCATCGTCAATAATTAATATTTTTTGTCTGTTTACCATATGGAAACCTCCGTTTTATTCTTTGAAGGTCACGATTGTGACACCTGCGTCGCCTTCTCCGTATTCGCCCAGGCGGTAGGCTTTCACGTATTTAATTCGCTTCAAATGGTTGTGTACGGCGCTGCGCAGCGCTCCAGTTCCTTTGCCGTGAACCACTCTCACGGAAGAAAGGTGGGCAAGATAGGCGTCGTCCAGATACTTATCCAGCTCCGAGAGGGCTTCATCCACTGTCCGTCCTAAAAGATTGATTTCCGGGGAGACCGAGAGGGACTTGGACATCTTTACTTTCCCTGCATGGCTTTTGGACAGGGGGGAGGCATTCCGGGAGCCGGGAAGGGCCTCCGCCGGAATCAGTACCAGATCCTTTATATTGGCCTGGGAACGAAGGGCTCCGCACTGCACAAAAAGATTGCCCCGATGGTCGGGAAGAGTGCTTACCGTTCCCATTAAGCCCATGGAAAGGATTTTTACGCTGTCCCCTGCCTTGATCTGATCCGGCTTTACCGGTCTTTCCGTCTTTGTATTTGGAGTCTTGATGGCAAGTTTGTCGTTTTTCTTTCCGATTTCACCCCGCAGGCGTTCCCTGGTTTTTTCCAGATCCTTCAGGGAAGCGCCGGGGCCGGCTTTTTGATAGACACG
Source organism: uncultured Lachnospiraceae bacterium (assembly GCA_910579425.1). Taxonomy (GTDB): domain Bacteria; phylum Bacillota; class Clostridia; order Lachnospirales; family Lachnospiraceae; genus Suilimivivens. The sequence goes on from CAJTVL010000014.1 coordinate 58,252, forward strand.
GATGGTCTCGTCCGCAACATCCTTGGCCTCCTGCAAGATTTCGCGGGCCTGCTCGTTGGCCTGCCGCAGTATTTTGTCTTTGGCAAGGTCAATCCGTTCATTTTTTTCCTGAAGTTTTTTCTTTAAGGCTTTCATCTCTTCCTTATAGGAAGCGATCTCAAGCCGTTCCTTTTCGATGGTGACCCTGTTGTTTTCCAACTCGGTGAGGAGATCCTCGAAGCTTTTATCCTCGGAGTTGATCTGAGTTCTGGCGGCGTCAATAATATAGTCCGGGAGCCCTAACTTGGAGGAAATGGCAAAAGCGTTGCTCTTTCCGGGAATCCCGATCAAAAGACGGTAGGTGGGAGCTAAGGTCTCCACATTAAACTCACAGCAGGCGTTTTCCACAAAGTCAGTGGAAAGGGCATAGACCTTAAGCTCGCTGTAGTGGGTGGTGGCCATGGTGCGGATTCCCCGGGTGTGAAGGTGATCCAGAATTGCTACGGCAAGGGCGGCTCCTTCTGTGGGATCGGTTCCTGCACCCAGCTCGTCAAAAAGGCACAGAGAGTCCTCATCCGCATTTTCTAAAATAGAAACAATGCTGGTCATATGGGAGGAAAAGGTACTTAAACTCTGCTCGATACTCTGCTCGTCGCCAATATCGGCAAAAACCTCTGTGAAAATGGACAGCTCGGAACGGTCCAGGGCGGGAATGTGAAGTCCGGCCTGTCCCATGAGGGTAAACAGTCCCACGGTTTTCAGGGATACGGTTTTGCCGCCTGTGTTGGGTCCGGTGACCACAAGCAAATCGAAATCCTTTCCCAGATGAATATCAATGGGAACCACCTTTTTGGCGGGAAGCAGCGGATGGCGTCCCTTACGGATGCGGATATAATGTTCCGTGTTAAAAAGGGGCATGGCAGCGTTCTGATCCATGGCAAGGGAGGCTTTGGCAAAAACAAAGTCCAGAAAAGTCATAATCCGCTGGTTTTCGGTGATTTCCGGAATATGCTCCCCGGCCTGGGCGCTTAAATCGGCCAGGACGGCCTCAATCTCTTCTTTTTCTTTCAAGGCAAGCTCTTTGAGCTGATTGTTTAAATTTACCACCGCGGCTGGCTCGATAAAGAAAGTGGAGCCGGTGGAGGACTGGTCGTGTATCATACCGGGTACCTGGCTTTTGTATTCTGCCTTGACGGGAATGCAGTATCTGTTGTCCCGCATGGTGATGACCGCATCCTGCAGATAGCTCCGGCAGGAGCCGTTTACCATGGAAATAAGCTGTGAGTGGATTTTTTCACCGGTAACGGTAATCATACGCCGTACATGCTTCAGCCCCGGGCTGGCATCGTCCGCAACTTCCTCTTCGGAGAGGATACAGCGGTTAATTTCGCCGCAGAGCAGGCTTAAGGGCTCCAGCCTTTGGAAATATTCGGTCAGGGAACTTTCGGCCTGTGGGGCGTCCTGACGCTCGTCCTTGGGGCCTCGTCCGTAGGCTTTGATCCGAGCTGTATTTTCAAGGAGCCTGGCGATCCGTAAGAGCTCAGGAGCCGACAGGGAGCTGCCTACCTCCAGGGAGCGCATTGCCATGGACAGATCCCGGTTGCCCCCGAAGGAAGTAGAGCCTTTGGCAAAGAGCATGGAAAGCGCATCGGCGGTCTGCTGCTGGGCCAGCCGGATGTCTGAAAGGTCTGTCATTGGCGTCAGATCCCGGCACATGGCCCGGCCCGGCTCGGAAGACGCTTTTTCGGCCAATAAATTGATGATCTTGGTATATTCTAAAGTGTGTAAAACTTTTTCGTTCATAAGGAACCTCACTGCATGCTGTTTGAAGAAAAACTGTGCTAATGCGTTTCATTATATCATATTTTATTCTCAGTGGTTATCTTTATTTGTAAATCAACGCATATGCATAGAACTTATTTGTCTTTATGGTGATTGTTTCAGGGCTGCTGTCCAAATCACTGTAAATGACCGGCGCACCGCCCTCTGTAACGCAGATCATCTTATATTCCCTGTCCTTTCTGTAGATGGCTGACGGAATATTTAAGGTAACCTGTATTTCCTTATCCATGCTGTAGGCAGTATTGGAAAGGGGATGAATGTTATAAGTCCTGCCAATCGTAAAATCCCCAAGAACCGCCTCAAAAGACTTAAAGCACATAGGCCCCTGCATTGTATTCTTTATGTCAACCTGATAGGCGCTGTCATTTGGCTGGGTGTACCGGATCGCTTCTCTTCCCATGCAGGCATACCGCTTTGCCTCATCGGGGGTTGCAGGCTTCCATGTCTCCAACGCTGCTTTTGTGCCGGAATCTATGACAGAGAAGGCCGTGGATTCGCTCTTTGTTCTGTTGGTGCCGGAATTATCGCCGGGGTTGGTGCCGGAATCACCGCCGGGGTTGGTGCCGGAATCATCGCCGGGCCTGTTACCGGAATCGCCGCCTTCATCCGGATATGCCGGCTTGAAATCTCCCGGGTCATTGGGGTCGGAAGCGAATGGATCATCAAAGAGGACGTCATATTTTATAGTTGCGTTCGGCATTGAATTGAGGATAAACTGCCCGCCGATACTCTTCCAGACAGCTTCGCTGCCGCCGAAGGAGATCATACCGCCGTACTGAATATATGTACTGGTAAAGGGATTCTCCCCAATCGCAGAGACGTTGGCCGGAATGTGGATTTCCGCTAACGATGTGCAGGACTGAAACATAAAACTGCTGATTGCTTTCAGGCCCTGGGGCAGGGTAACACTGACTAATTTCTGGCACTGTGCAAAAGCGCTGTCGCCTATTTCTACAGCTCCCGTACCTGGCGCAAATCTGATCTGAACGACTTCTCCGCAGCTTGTAAACGCATTTGAACCGACAGACGTAATGCTTGCCGGAAAGTCAAGATACTTAAGTGCCGTACAAGCCTGGAAGGCTCCGCTGCCGATGGTTTCGACTCCCTCGGGAATGGAGGCTGAAGTCAGGTTTTCACAGCCTTTAAAAGCATCGTCTTTCACGTTGGACGTTGTCTTTGGGATCGTTACGGCCACCAGTTTTGAATTTTGGAAGGCTCCGGTTCCGATACTTGTGATGCCGTCAGGAAGATATACCGTCAGGGCCGCACTCCCGTAAAAGGCGTAGTCCCCAATGCCTGTGACGCCATTTTCGATAATAATGGTATTAATATTGTCGATATATTCGTTCCATGATGGGCCGTTGCTTTGCGTATAATCCGGCATATTGCCCGTGCCGGATATGGTTAATATTCCGGCGTTGGTCAGCGTCCAGCCGAGCGGGCCTTCGGTTCCTTCGTGTGCCGTGCCGTCTGCATTATCATCCTCAGTATAACCATCCGGATAACGGGTGACGAGAAAATCTGCTGTCATAATGTCCTCTGCGCTGAGAGTCCGTCCCCAATGCACGGACTTATTGTAGTTTGCCTCGGCAACCGTCACGCCGCCGGAGCTGATTTGCAGAACAATGACGAAATGACTGTTATTATTTACCCGCAGAATATCGCCGACCTTAATATCTTCGAAGCCGAATCCGCCTCTGTCAATGGTTCTGGAAGGCAGGCTGCCAAAGGCCTCATCGCTTAAGAGAAAGGCAAAAGCCGCACAGCCGACGCCCAAACTTGCACCTTTGACGGGGCCGCCCTGGAATCGGTAAGATTCCCCCAATTCACCGGCGCTTCCGTAAGGCTCAAAGTTGGTCCAGGTCATACCCTCAGGATATTTATCCTTTAAATTTGTCATGGCCGCATAAGCTTCCTGGTAGGTTGGACAGGCTCCGGTGGCCCTCGCCATCTGAAAAGACAGGCCTGCTGCTTCGTCAGTACCGTCATCTGAAAAGACAGGCTCCTGGTCTGACCAGACGCCGGCAGGTATGGTAAGTTCCTCCGTTTCACCGACCTCTTCCATAAGATCAGACTCACCATCGCCGGGAAGTTCCTGGACTTCGGCAGCAGTTGCCGTTACGCTGGAAAACAACAGTATGGCGATAGCCGCCGCTGAAATAACCTTCAAGTGTTTGATACGCTGCATAATTCTCTCCTCCTTTTATTATCATCATTATACTACATCTGCTTATTTTAGCAGTACATTTTTTTATTACGTTACAAATACCCTGATGGGAAGGGGGTTTTCATTGCATTTATAGTATGGTTTTGTTAGAATGGTGGGAAATGGGAGAATAACAGGAAAGAGAAGGAAATAAGCGTGTCGGTTTTTGTGGAAAAACATAGAAAACTCATATTCTGTATTATACTGGCGGCGGCATTTTTGACGATTTATATTTACAATATACTGACGCCTTATCTGTCGGATGACTATGCTTACGCGGTTCATGTGCGGGAGGCAGATTCCCTGTGGGATCTGGTGAAGCAGCAATATGGAGAATACCTTTCCAACAGCGGAAGGGTGATCGGACAATTTAATGTGCGTTTATCCCTGGCGGTGGACAAGCAGGTGTTTAATGTGGTTAACAGCGCCATGTTTGTGGGGCTTGTACTTTTGATGTATGCCAATATCCGCCGCAAAAAGAAGAATGACATTTTTGTGCTCCTGCTTATCATTACTTTTCTGTGGAGATTTGCAGTGAGTTTTGGGCAGACTATGCTCTGGATCTGCGGAGCCTGCAATTATCTGTGGGGGAGCGTGATTATTCTGGGATTTGTCACTCTTTACAGGCATTTTCTGGAGGCTCCGGAGAAGATAAAGCATGGCGCTTTGACGGCGCTGGGAATGTTTCTGTACGGGACAGCGGCCGGATGGTGCAACGAAAATACCTCCGGGGGCGGGCTTTTGCTGGTGCTGATGTTTGGGGCGAATGCCTGGTGGAATAAGAAAAAGCAGGGGCAAAGGTGTATTTACCCTTTTATGATTTCCGGCGCTCTGGGGATGTGCTGCGGAATTCTGGGGATGATCTCGGCTCCGGGGATCAGGAACCGGAGTGAGACAATGTCGGAGGGGGCATATACAGGACTTGTGGGGCTTCTTTCCAGGACGTATAAGATCACCATAAATCTTCGGGAACTGTTCTTTGCAGTGATTGTTATTACAGTGATCGTTTTGGTATTTCTTGTACTGCAGCAAAAGCTGGAAAGCTGGCGGCAGATTCATAATAACGAAACGATTCTGTTTCTGGCAGGGGCAATTGCCACCAGCTATGCTCTTGCCATAGCGCCTACCCCTATGAACAGGGCGTATTTCGGCGCTGGTATTTTTCTGTTCATCGCCTGCATCCAGGGGATTGTGGATGTGGCGGAAAAAGAACAGATTGTGCGGGCAGCGAAGTACAGCCTGGTCAGTGTTCTTTGTGTGTGGCTCTTTTTTACCTATCTGGATAATCTGGTGAACCTTGCAAGGATTTACCGGGAGGAACAGGAGAGGATTGCTCTGATTATGGCGGATAAGGCAGATCCGGAGGGGGACGGTATCGTGGTGGTGCCAAAGCTTCGGGAGGCTTTTGAGAATCCGTACAGCGACGCCCATAATTCAGATATGGAGGATGACAAGGACTACTGGATCAATCTGTATTACGAGATCTATTATGACGTGGGAAATATTACGGCGATCCCCCGGGATAAGTGGGAGGAGTTGTATGGAGAGCAATGAAGGATCACGAACGCCGGATTGGAGCGGATTGCAGAACAATCCCTGTAACCTGTGCCCCCGGAACTGTATGGTGAATCGAAGAGAAGGGCAGAGAGGCTTTTGCGGCGCGGATGAGCGCATTTTCCTGGGAAGGGCCGCCCTGCACATGTGGGAGGAACCCTGTATTTCAGGCAGGAGCGGATCGGGGACGGTGTTCTTTTCGGGCTGTAACCTGCGGTGCGTTTATTGCCAAAATTATGAGATTTCCGCGGAGGGAAAGGGAAAGCAGGTAACAAAGGAAAGGCTGGCGGAGATATTTCTTGAATTGCAGGAAAAGGGGGCAGCCAATATTAATCTGGTCACACCGGATCACTATATCCTGGAAGTGGCGCAGGCTGTTCTTTGGGCCCGTGCAAAAGGGCTTCGGATTCCCATTGTATATAACGGAAGCGGTTATGAAAAAAGCGAGGTAATCCGCAGGCTGGATGGGATTGTGGATATTTTCCTCACGGATTTTAAATATATGGACAGCGCTCTGGCGCAGAAGTATTCCTCCGCGCCGGATTACCCGGAGGCGGCAAAAGTGTCCCTTGAGGAAATGGTGCGGCTGGCGGGGGAGCCTTTTTTTGACGAACGGGGCATGATGCAGAAGGGAGTCATCGTCCGGCATCTGCTTTTGCCCGGCCACAAGAAAAACGCAAAGGACGTGATCCGGTATGTGTATGAGACTTACGGGGACAGAGTGTACCTAAGTCTGATGAATCAGTATACGCCCTTTGACAGGGTTAAGGAAATCCCGGGCGCTCAGGAGCTGGGCAGGAAGGTTACCAGAAGGGAGTACGAGGCTGTGGTGGATTATGCCATTTCACTTGGAGTGAAAAATGCCTTTATCCAGGAGGGGGATGTGGCGAAGGAGAGCTTTGTGCCGGAGTTTGAGGGGGAATAAGGTGACGAATATATTTGATATTTCGCGATTTGATGAGTACAGAGAAGATAACAGAAGAGAAGTGAAAAAGGCAAGCGGCGGTCTGCCGGTTTCACTTTGGGAGACTTATTCTGCTTTCGCAAATTGCTACGGGGGTGTCATTATTCTTGGCGTAAAAGAGGAGAAAGACGGGCGTTGGAAAACAACTGGTCTGCAGAATGAATATAAACTGCGAAAAGATTTTTGGGACACGATTAATAATCGTAAGAAAGTGAATATAAATCTTTTATCAGATGACAATTTGAAGGTTTATACGGTAGGTGAAAATAGGGATGTCATCATGGTTATTCATGTACCAAGGGCTAAAAGAGAGCAGAAACCAGTTTATATTAATGACGATATATTTGCCGGAACCTTTCGCCGGAATTTTGAAGGAGATTATCACTGTACCAGATTGCAGGTTAAAACGATGCTTCGTGACCAGGCGGAAAATACTATGGATATGGAAGTGCTTGATGAGATTTCTATGGAGGACTTAAATTTATGAAACGATACAGGGTTATCGTAACCGCCATAGAACATTAAAAGAAGGGCATCCCTTTGGGCGCTTAAACGATCATGAGTATTTAAGAAGTATAGGAGCTGCCGCAGTTTCAATGGTGGACAGACAATTGCATCCTACGGCGGCAGGTATGCTTATGTTTGGTGATGAATACAACATTGTGAGACATTTCCCGGAATATTTTTTGGATTACAGAGAAGTTCTGGATTCATCCATCCGCTGGACGGACAGACTGCAGTCAAGTTCGGGGGAGTGGTCTGGTAATTTATGTGATTTTTATTTTAGAGTTTATAACAAAATAATCAAGGACATAAAAGTACCTTTCAAAATGTATGGCGGGGATCGTATTGATGATACTCCTGTACATAAGGCGGTTAGGGAGGCGTTGGCAAATTGTTTGATCAATGCTGATTTTTATGGGGTTCGAGGCGTGGTTATAAAAAAGGAGCCGGATAAACTGATTTTTGAGAATCCCGGATATATAAGAACAGGAAAAAATCAGATGCGTATAGGAGGAGAATCAGATCCTCGTAATAAAGGTCTTATGAAAATGTTTAATTTGATCAACATTGGTGAACGTGCAGGAAGCGGCGTTCCTAATATATTTAATGTTTGGGAGGACGAAGGATGGAAAGAGCCGGAGATTATTGAGAGATTTGGGCCGGACAGGACAGTGTTAATTCTCACGTTTGCCAAAAAAGTGGCGAAAAAAAGTGGCGAAAAAAAAGTGACGAAAAGAACACAGGAAAAATACAAATTAATCCTGAACATGATGGAGTCCGGTAAATGGTATAAGGCATCCGAATTTGAAAGCGTTGTGGATGTGAAGGAATCGCGGATTAAAGTATTGCTTAATGAATTGACAGAGCTAGGGCTGGTGGAAAGCGTTGGCAGTACAAAGGGCAAAAGGTACAAGAAAGAAGAAACGGAAAAGTAAATGAAAAGAAAAGATTCTTGGCTTGGAGGAGAAAGAAAAATGTCAATAGAAAAAGTCAGAAATTACTTTAAAAGAACAGGAATGGAACATCGTATCCAGGAGTTTGACGTATCAAGCGCAACCGTGGAACTGGCGGCCAGGGCTCTAAACTGCGAGCCGTGCCGGATCGCAAAAACATTATCATTCATTGTGAACAATACGCCGATCCTGATCGTCACCGCAGGCGATGCGAAAATTGACAACGCCAAATATAAAAAGCAGTTTGGATCAAAAGCCAAAATGCTTACGCCGGAAGAGGTGCCGGGGCTGGTTGGACATGCGGTGGGAGGCGTCTGCCCTTTTGCGGTGAATGAGGGGGTGAAGGTCTATCTTGATCTGTCCCTTAAGAGGTTTGAGACGGTATTCCCCGCATGTGGCAGCGGTAACAGCGCAATCGAGCTGACAATAGAAGAGCTGGAGAAGCATTCTCTGTATTCAGAGTGGGTGGACGTGTGTAAAGGGTATTGACAGAGAGGCAGGAGGAGATGAAATTCAGCGGAATAAGGATGATGAGTATTGATACGCTTGGCCTTAGTCAAATATATCTGAATGCCGATAAAATTGCATCCGTATCAGAGTGGTTTGACCCACATTGTATGGAGAATTTCAGCCCATTGCCGGTTCATGATTTCGGAAATAATGTATATACGCTTACCGACGGACATACAAGGGCATATGTGGCATACAAAAGCGGTGTCCGCGTTTTGCCGGTATCATATGATAATGACGATATTGTCGCCGGTGAGGCAGGACAAATGTTGTACAGGGCGGATCTTGACTGGTGCAGGCGGCTGGGGCTGTCTCATATTAAGCAGTTGGGAAACCGCATCTTAAATGATAGCGCCTATCAAAAATTGTGGATAAGGCGGTGCGACAGAAGCTATAATCTATTAACAAAGGCCTCCTGTGCTGAACGAAACAAATTGCAGAAGTCAGTTCCTGATCTGTTTTTATATGGGGCGTCGGAGGATAAATCTACATTGTATTTTGAGGATATGGCGGGAAGATTGTTCTTTTTTAAAGACAGTATTCTTCTGCCGGAAACATGAGGCAGATATTGACAGACGGGGGAAAACAGTATGGCAAGAGTAGTCAGCGTAGGACGGCAGGATTTCGAGAAGCTGAGGGAAAAAAATAATTTTTATATTGATAAAACCCGGTTCCTTGTGGATTGGTGGAGAGCGGATGATGAAGTGACGCTGATTACCCGGCCAAGAAGGTTTGGAAAAACGTTAAATATGAGTATGGCTGAGAAGTTTTTCTCCATAGAGAACGCAGGGAAAGGCCGTTTGTTTGAAGGACTTAAAGTGTGGGAGGATAAGGATTTTCGCAAGCTGCAGGGGAGCTATCCTGTAATCAGTCTTTCATTTGCTAATGTAAAGGAAAGGGAGTATGCATCGGCTGTAGAGCGTATATGTCAGATTTTGGCAGGGCTTTATCAGGAGCACCGCTTCTTACTGGACAGTTCCGGACTTTCGGAGGAGGAGAAGAAAATATTCCGCAGCGTTTCCGTGCATATGCCGGAGGTTACGGCCTCCATGTCTCTTCACTGGCTTTCAAAGTTTCTGTACAGTCATTACGGGAAAAAAGTGATCATTTTGCTGGACGAGTACGACACACCCATGCAGGAAGCCTATGTGAACGGGTATTGGCAGGAGATGGTATCCTTGATCAGAAGTATGTTTAATGCAGCTTTCAAAACCAACCCTTACCTGGAACGGGCAATTATGACGGGGGTAACACGAATCAGCAGGGAGTCGGTTTTTTCTGACCTTAATAATTTGGAAGTGGTGACGACCACGTCAGAAAAATATGCGGACAGCTTTGGATTTACGGAAAAAGAGGTTTTTGAGGCGCTGGAGGAATTTGGGCTATCGGACCGAAAGGAAGAAGTGAAGCGCTGGTATGATGGCTTTACCTTTGGAAATGTCAGGGATATTTATAATCCTTGGTCAGTTTTGAATTATCTTGATAAAAAGAAAGTAGGGGCATACTGGGCGAATTCCAGCTCCAACAGCCTTGTGGGGAAGCTTTTGCGCGAGGGAAATAAAAGTATTAAGCAGGATTTTGAAACTTTGCTTCAGGGCGGAGCTTTGCGGACGGAAATAGATGAGCAAATTGTTTTTGACAGGCTCAGTGTAAAACAGAATGCGATTTGGAGCCTTTTGCTTGCCGGCGGTTACCTGAAAGCAGAAAAGACCGAGTACGACGATGTTTCGGGAATCTGGTACTACACGCTTTCTCTGACAAATCAGGAAGTGAAAGGGATGTTTGAGGATATGGTCAGAGTATGGTTTACAGAAAGCGGGGACAATTATAATGATTTTGTGAAAGCGCTGCTTTTGGGGGATGAAGACGCCATGAATGACTATATGAATGAAGTGTCCGAAGCTCTGTTCAGCTATTTTGATACGGATAAGAGTTCCTCAAAGAAGGAACCGGAGAGATTTTACCATGGATTTGTGCTGGGACTTATGGTCAGCCTTCGGGGAAGATATATTTTGACGTCCAATCGTGAAAGCGGATTTGGCAGATATGATGTAATGCTTGAGCCGCTTTCGGCCAAAGACGACGGCATTATCATAGAGTTTAAGGTGTTTCAGCCCAGGAGAGAGAAAGAACTTGCCGACACGGCAGCGGCGGCTCTTTCCCAGATCGAGGAGCGCAGGTATGAGAGAACATTGACAGAAAAAGGGATTCCAAGAGAGCGGATACGAAAATATGGCTTTGCTTTCAGGGGAAAAGAGGTGCTGATCCGCAGTGGATTAAAAGAAATCAAATAAAACTCTGCATAATTCTCCATTTTTTACAGATAATAACTCCACGGCCAATGCGAAAGGAAATGGAGGAAGTGACAGATGAAAGCAACGGGCATTGTCAGACGGATAGATGACTTGGGACGTATTGTCATTCCCAAGGAAATCAGGCGGACTTTGCGGATCAGGGAGAGCGATCCGCTGGAAATATTTACGGACAGAGAAGGGGAGATTATCTTAAAGAAGTATTCTCCCATCGGAGAAATGAATACATTTGCAAAGCAATATGCGGAAAGCCTTGCCCAGGTATCGGGGCGGACGGCGCTGATTGCGGACAGAGATCAGTTTATTGCCGTGTCGGGCGGCTTTAAAAGCATCCTGGGGAAATCCATCAGCAAGGAGCTGGAGGAAAAGCTTAATAAAAGGGAAATGGTGATTGCATCCAGGGAGGATTCCAATTTTATTCCCATAACCCAGGATGTAACCGACGATTATGAGCAGGAGGCCATCAGTCCCATTATCTGCGAGGGAGATATGATCGGCGGGGTAGTGCTGATTGATAACGGAGAAAAAGGAAAAATGGGAGAGGTGGAGCAGAAGCTGATCCAGTCGGCAGCAGGCTTTCT
>CAJTVL010000015.1 GCA_910579425.1 uncultured Lachnospiraceae bacterium
ATTTTGTATAAAAATCTGTTGACCAACACCTCATAACCGCTGTAAAGCACCGGCTCCATGGAAACGCCGATGACACTGATTTTCATCCCCATGGAAAAAACAAGCACAAAGGCCACTAAAACGGCGGCAAAACAACAAAACAGGGTACTGAATATATCCCGTATCATTTCTCTGCTGATCCACTTTTTCTTTTCGTAGAAGGTTAATCCCTTACGTCTTGCCATATGCTTCTGTTCCTCCGGGGACAGACAACCGCCTGGTCAAAAACAGGCTCCTGCCTTGTGGACTTATACAAAAAGGACAATTGTTTCCAACTGTCCCTTGTTTTTGTATGTTACGCCGTCTTATCTGACGACTTCCTTTACCTTGGCCTTCTTGCCTACGCGTCCTCTTAAGTAATTCAGTTTCGCACGTCTTACCTTACCTCTGCGGACTACTTCGATCTTTTCAACGTTGGGAGAGTAAACCGGCCAAGTCTTTTCCACGCCAACCCCGTTGGAGGATTTCCTTACAGTGAAAGTTTCTCTGGCGCCTGTTCCCTGTCTCTTAAGAACCACGCCTTCAAAAATCTGGATTCGTTCTCTGTTTCCTTCCTTGATCTTGCCGTATACCTTCACGGTATCGCCTACATTAAAATCCGCTACTTCCTTGAGCTGTTCATCTTCGATACTCTTGATCAATTCGTTCATATTAATAATCATTTCCTTTCTATGATCTGCCATCTTTAACCTGCACGGAAAACAAAAAGTCACTTTCTGTTCTTCTGTGCGGCTCAGCCGGCAGAAAATCTGTAAACTCATCAGATGTTCTTAATACACACGTAACAGAGGACCATCACAATTTCGCAACAATAATAATCTATCATATCACCGGGGAAAATGCAAGCAAAAAATCGACGGCTCTCATTCATTGCTGTCTTTCATGCTCTCAGCCGGGCTGGGAACCCTGTTCTTTTTTTCCCTCCGGCGTCTTCTCTCTTCTCTTTTTGCCTTTTTTATAAAGTATTCCTGATTTTCTTTTGCCCACTTTTCGTAAAGCTCCGGCCTTGCGTTTCTTGTACGGCTAAGGGACTGTTCCAGGCGCCATTCCTCTATCTTTTGATGGTTGCCGGAAAGGAGAATCTCCGGCACTGCCTTTTCATGCCACAGCTCCGGCCTGGAATATTGGGGATACTCTAAGAGATGATTTCCAAAGCTCTCCGTCTCGCCGGATAAGGCATTGCTCAAAACTCCCGGCACCATTCTGGATATGGCGTCAATCATCACCATGGCAGGCAGCTCCCCGCCGGTCAGCACATAGTCGCCGATGGACACATAGTCTGTGACGATTTCCTCCAAAACTCTCTCGTCAATCCCTTCATAATGGCCGCAGAGAAAAATCAGGTCTTCCTCCTTTGCAAGCTCCTTCGCCAGCCTCTGATGAAAGGTCTGTCCCTGGGGCGTTACATAAATGACTCTGACAGGCTTTCGGCTCCGCCCTTTTTCATTAATCCCTTCTGTCACGGCTTTCCATGTATCATAAACCGGCTGGGCCTGCATCAGCATCCCGGCCCCGCCTCCATAGGGGTAATCGTCCACCTTTTTGTGTTTATCCGTGGTGTAATCCCTGATATTCACCGTTTCTAATGAAATAACCCCTTTTGAGAGGGCCCGCCCGATAATGCTCTCACGAAGTCCGCCCTCCACCATTTCCGGGAACAAAGTAAGCACATGAAAATTCATAAACGGTTCTCTTTCGCTTTCCTGTCTGTCTTCATCCATCCAACAATCCCTCAAGTATGTGAATTTTTATTTCATTTTTTTCAAAACTGATGTCCAGGACACATTCTTTTATGGCCGGAAGGAGCAGCTCCCTTCCATCCTCCAGGGAGATCACATACACATCATTTGCCCCCGTCTGCAGCACATCCTTTAACCGGCCTTTCAGTATGCCGTCGTCTGCCGTCACATTCATTCCGATTAAATCCGCGATAAAATACTCGTCCTTATTTAATTTCACCGCATGCTCCCTTGTGACAAAGAGGGCCTTTCCCCTGAATTTTTCCACATCGTCCAGGCGGTCATAGTCTTTAAACTTTAAGATGACAAATTGCTTAAAAAACCTTACGGCTTCTATTTGAAGGGGGCACAATTCCTTTCCGGTATCCATTAGTACTTCCTTCAGATTTTTGAAACGCTTTGCATCGTCAGTGGTGGGAAACACCTTAACCTCTCCCCTCACGCCGTGGGTGGAAGAGATAATTCCCACTTTTAACACTTTTTCCATTGTGAGCCTCCCTGTACAAAAAGGGATGCCTCTTTCCCAGGAGGCTTATTCCTGCGAAAGAACATCCCTTTTTCAACCTTTACCTCATTACCCGGTCTTTTGGATTAGACGATTTCCACGTCTACTCTCTGATTTTCTTTGGATGATGCTGCCTTAACTACGGAACGGATTGCCTTCGCAATTCTTCCCTGTTTTCCAATCACTTTACCCATATCGGAAGCAGCAACATGAAGCTCTATCGTAATATGCTTTCCCTCTTCCTTTTGGGTTACCAGAACTTCATCCGGATGTTCAACAAGCGCTTTCGCAATTATTTCAACTAATTCCTTCATAGTCCACCTCCAAAAGAGTTCGCAACGCAAGCTTATTTTTCAATGCCTGCCTGCTTGAAAATCTTGCTTACAACTTCTGTGGGCTGCGCACCGGTGGCAAGCCATTTTTTGGCCAGTTCCTCATCCACATGACAGGTACTGGGATTGGTCTTCGGGTCATAGGTTCCGATTTCCTCGATAAACCTTCCGTCTCTGGGAGATCTGGAGTCTGCTACTACGATTCTATAAAAAGGAGCTTTCTTCCGACCCATTCTTCTTAATCTGATTTTTACTGCCATTTCTTTCACCTCCGTGATGTAATTGTTAATAAAATTTATTTTGAAAGGAAACCAAAGGCTCATGACGCTCTGTACTTTTCATGCTTTCGGCTTCCACTTTCAACTGATGTATCCGGGCTTGGGGCTGATCCGTTCCCTAAAAGGGAAATCTCATGCCTCCGAAGCCGCCTCTTCTCTTGCCGCCAAAGCCGGACATTTGCTTCATCATTTTCTGGGACTGCTCAAATTGCTTGACAAAGCGGTTGACCACCGCCATCTCCACTCCCGCTCCTCTGGCAATCCTGCTCTTCCTGCTCAGGTTTAAGAGCTTTGGATTTGCCCGCTCCTGTGGGGTCATGCTCAGAATGATGGCCTCTGTCTTGGCAAGCTGCTTCTCGTCGATCATGGACTCGAGATTGCCAAGCTGCTTGCTCATTCCGGGCAGCATCCCGAGGATACTGGTGAGTCCGCCCATGTTACGCATCTGCTTCATGCTCTCTAAATAGTCGTTGAAATCAAACTTGCCCTTCTTCATCCGGGCAGCCATTTCCTTTTCTTTCTCCTCGTCAATGGAGATGTTCTCCTGGGCCTTTTCGATCAGAGAAAGTACATCCCCCATCCCCAGGATCCGGCCAGCCATCCGGTCAGGATAAAACTGCTCCAAATCAGAAAGCTTCTCGCCCATACCCACATATAAAATGGGCTTCCCGGTAACAGCCTTTACGGAAAGGGCCGCTCCGCCTCTGGTATCGCCGTCCATCTTGGAGAGAATCACGCCGTCAATCCCGATCTTTTCGTTGAATTCTTTGGCTACCGTGACCGCATCCTGTCCTGTCATGGCATCCACCACAAGGAGGGATTGATGGACCTCCACCTGTTCCTTGATCTCCTGCAGCTCCGCCATCATATCCTCATCGATATGGAGGCGTCCGGCGGTATCTAAAATCACCACATTGTGGCCGTTTTTCTTTGCGTGCTCGATTGCCGCTTTGGCGATATTCACAGGCTTCTGGTTTTCCCCCATGGAGAACACCTCCACCTGCTGCTTTTCTCCGTTCACCTGCAGCTGCTTGATGGCGGCAGGCCGATACACGTCGCAGGCAACCAGCAGGGACTTCTTCCCTTTCAGTTTCAGCTTCCCCGCGATCTTGGCGGTGGTGGTGGTCTTACCTGCGCCCTGAAGGCCGCACATCATGATGACCGTAATGGATTTGCCCGGCTGCATCTGAATTTCAGTGGTTTCCGATCCCATTAGGGCGACCATCTCCTCGTTTACGATCTTGATCACCATCTGGCCGGGATTTAACCCGTTCATCACATCGGAACCGATTGCCCGCTCTTCCACTGCCTTCACAAACTGCTTCACTACCCTGAAATTCACGTCTGCCTCCAGCAGAGCGATCTTAACCTCTTTCAGAGCCGTCTTTACGTCCTCCTCCGTAAGCCTTCCCTTACTGCGAAGATTCTTGAACACATTTTGAAGTTTATCGGTTAAGCTCTCAAATGCCATACATTAAAGCTCCTCTAATATCTGCCCTGTCAGCTGCCTTACCTGTGTAATCAGTTCTTCCCTGGTCAGCTCCAAATCCTCCGTCAGCTCCTGCAGCCTCATCACATTTTCCCGCGCCTGCATGAAGCGCCGGATCAGATGTAATTTCTCCTCATAGCCCTGCAGGGTACGGTTGCAGCGTCTCACCATATCATGGACGCCCTGCCTGGAAATCCCGTGCTCCGCAGCGATTTCCGCAAGGGACAGGTCATTATATACCACGTCTTCGTAGATTTTTTTCTGATGCTCTGTCAGCAGTTCCCCATAAAAATCATATAGAAGACCCTGCTCAACAATCTTTTCCATTAAAACCACCTTTGCAAGGATACTACAAAAAAAGAGGGCTGTCAAGTAGTTTTGCTTGACAATCTTCTTTTTGAATTTATTCCTCTGTTTCCTTCAAATATTCTTCTGCTTCTTTAGGCGCAAGCCCATAGTTTTTCACAAGCATTTCTTTAATTGCTTCATTATCTGCATTGAGTTCTCGGAAACTTTTCACAGTGCGCAAGATAAAACTCCGTCCCTCAGTTTCCATATACCTGTTTACCTCAGTCTCCACACGCCTGTTTACTTCTTTATTGATTTCTGGCTCCATGATCTCCAACAATGCCTGGCACATACTATCATCACCTCTCAGTTCTTCCACTATCTTCTTATTTGCCTTGATGCTTACTTCCAGCACGGAGTCTGCAAGCTCCCGGTCAAACTTTTGTTTAAGCTCCATGACCTTTTCAAGCAGTTCTCTCATCTCCTGCTTCCGTATCCTGTCGGACAAGGCCTTGATCCACCTCCCTGCCCACAATGATCTGCGTCCGGAACAAAACCCCATCCAAAACATAATAGATGCCTGCATACGGATTTGTTACCTTGATATTATGCTCTCTAAAGTATCGAAATAACCCTTCCGGCTTTGCATCGCGGATTATGGATATTGTAATATCGTCCGCCGCCCGTTCATCCACTCTTTCGCCGGAAGCTTTATAGAGGCAGCCATAGGCTCCCGCCTAGACGCCTTGATAATTCAATTATTAAAGCATAAATATAGCATGAATCTCTGGTCTTTAGAATAATTGAAATATCAAAAAAACATAAACCAAAGCATTCATGCCATAAATAAAAGTATAACAACCTTCCTTTATTCTTTTATCCTGTCAATATCCGTCAGATTAACTCCGGCAATATTTAATATTGCTTTTAAGGATAAATAATCCTCCTTTAAACTTTCATATGTTTCTGTTGCATTTTCCTTTTTGGCAATCAGCATATGCTTCTGAATCTTTTGGAATTGCTCAATTGCCTCCTTAGCAACTTCTAAAGTGTTTGGCATATTGTTTTCACCTCCTGAATAAAGAAGACAGTGATTAGTTGTATTCAGTATAGCATAACCAAAATGCAAAGTCTATTATTCCGTGGAGCAAAATCTGATTTCATAAGCTATTCTATGAAACAATCCCCCTACAGACTCCCCATTATATCCAACAAATGCTGATAGCTGTCTACACTGTCATAAACAACATCATTTCCGGACAGCTTTTGAAACAGCTTTTTTGCACAGTCAATTTTCGCTTTTTCAATTGGCTTCAGATTCAGTGTTTCCATAGTTCCTTTTGTCTCTGCGATAAAATAGATATGCTTTACCGTCCCCTTATAAAAAGCGATCGCCCAATCCGGTGAATAATTGCCTACAGGTGTGGGAATAGAAAAACCTTTCGGCAGCTTTGCATACACACACACTTCCTCTGCCAAGTCCATATCCTGCGCAAATCTGCGTTCTATACTCTGACCATCCCTGGCATAGCCATCTGTAAACACATAATCCTGTATATTCTTCTTTGCACGATATGCCCTTGAAAAATCAGTATTTTTCTCAGCCGTAAAAATATTTGCATCATAGCTACCATCGGTTTGATTGTACGTAATCTGTTCCACGATCATGGTTGCTTTCTGCTCATTGATTAAGCGGATCGATTTTGTAATAAATTCTTCCGGATTATTTTTAAACATGGAAAATGTATATGGTCTTATGCCGGACAGAATTCTCGCTGCTGATCTCCTTGTCAGCTTCGCCCCTTCAGCAACTTTACCCACCAAATCATATTTCACAAGACTTCCCGCCGGACGCTCCAATGTGTAAGTATGAGTTTTCTCGGCCAAAAATCCCCCTTCGCTTTTCAACTGATCAATATTCCAGTCATCACCCTGCTCACCACTTGTTACAGTATATTGCAGTTTTGAGACAAACATCTTATCGTCTATGTGTGCGATTGCCTTTTTAATCAATTCCCCACTGTCAAACTCCTGCAATGGATATATGGCTGCCGGATTGTATCTTATTTTTCAAATCATCTTTTATTACCTTCGTGGTATTATTAAATATTTCCATAATCTATCGCCAGAGTCCCTCCTGTCAAAACCACTCTTCACACTCTTTTCCTCTTCATCCACCCAATCCTCTGCCCATCCCTCCCCACGTCAATTCACACCACCTCCGACGGCATCTTCCCCAGAATCTTTTTGCAGGCTCTGCTGAAGGTGGAATAGTCCTTAAAGCCGCACTCCGTACTGGCGACGGTAGCCGGAACCCCGGTCAGGATCAGGCTTCTGGCGGCCTGAATGCGCTTTTCCAGGATATACTGATGCATGGAGTAGCCTGTTTCCTCCTTGAACTTGCGCATCATATGATATTTGCTCAGGTAAAATCGGGCAGACAACGCCTCTATAGAAAGCTCTGCAGATAAATTTTCATTGATGTAGTGTATCATTTCCACAATTTTTTTATCATATCTGGCTGTACTGTGAAAAATCTCCGGATTTGCAATGCAGCACCGGTTCAGCTCGATCAGAAGCTTGAGAAAAAGAATACGGCTGTACATGTTCCCTGCATAGCCGTTTTCATCCTCCGAATTTTCCAGGAGCTTTACCGTTTCAAACAGGGCTCTGCTC
This sequence comes from uncultured Lachnospiraceae bacterium, assembly GCA_910579425.1. Classification (GTDB taxonomy): domain Bacteria; phylum Bacillota; class Clostridia; order Lachnospirales; family Lachnospiraceae; genus Suilimivivens. The sequence goes on from CAJTVL010000015.1 coordinate 7,347, forward strand.
ATAGCGGGAGACAGGCGCAGGACATTGCTGTGCTCCCCTTTGGCTACACGAAAACACAGATCCAGGCTGCTTCCCGGCTCCGAATGCTCCTTAAGATATTCCGGAGAGATATAAAATACATACCTCTCATAAATTGTGTCAAAGTCCACAAAGGGCCTGTGGATTTCCCCTTTATTGATCAGAAGAATATCATGGGGCTCTAATCGGTAAGATTTCCCCTCAATATGATATTCCACCTGGCCCTTAATAAACCAGATCAGCTTATGGAAATCGTGATAATGATAGTCATATTTCCTCGGCTCATTGTCCTTTAAATGGAACAGCCTGAACTTTTCCTTCAGATAACCGCTTTTTACCCCTTCTCTGACCTCTTCCATTCCTGCTCCCGTCAGTTTTCTTTTGCATAATCCTTCATACATACATTCATATCAACATCACCGCCCACGCCGTCCACACTCCCTTTGGAGGAATACTGCCAAACCGTAAAATCATAGGGAAAATAGAAGGCTTCGTCATAGTATGCAAACCATTTATCATACCCTTCTATCTTCTCCAGATCCAGCATGATAAAAAAGGTTTTAAGATTGCCGTAGATCATAGGCGTATAGCCGGCATCCTTAACCGTTTCACAAAAAGCCACGGCGGCGTCCGTGTATTCCTGCTTTGTCATATTTTCCGTCCTGGCGTCTTCCACCAGAATCTCTTCCAGATCAATCACCACCGGATAGGTGATCTCATAATCCTCGAGAAGGTCGATCACAAACTCCGCCTCTTCCCTGGCCTCCTCGGGGCTCAGCGCCTGGGTATAGAAATACACTCCCACATCAATTCCGTTATCCAAAGCCCCTTCCACATTGTCGGCAAAATGATCGTCCTCCACAAGCTTACCCTCATCGCTGCCGCGATAGCCGGCACGGATAAAGGCATAGGAGACACCGTCCCCGGCCACTCTCTGCCAGTCAATCTTTCCCTGGTGCTTTGACACATCTATTCCCTTGATGGAGGAACCGATCTTTTCATCCCCCATATAGGTGATCTCGTTGTCGTCTGTGAGTACAAAATGATCCGTTATGTAACTGTGCTTTTTTAAGTTCTCCAGGATGGGGAAAAAGAAATACTGGCTGTCAGAATAAACCACCACGTTCTCGGGATAAAAGTCTCTCAGGATGGATACCGTGCTTTCTCCCTGACTCATCCTCGACCTCAGTTCTCCCAGAACCGCCGCTTTCTCCGAGGTTCGCGCCGTCTGCGCCGCCTCCTGGGTATAGGCGTCCAAATCGGACTGAGAATAAATATATTCCTGGGCGATCTCCTCCAGCTCTCTGACCCTCCCCATGGTTTCCACGCTTTCGTTTTTTAACGCATAATTCTGCAAAAGAAAAAAGATGCAGCCGGTCAGGGCCGCCAAAGCAATAATGCAAAATACAATATTGGTAAGAAGGCTGATCTGCTGCTTCCTCCTGCTTCTTCTCATGGCTTTTTCATTCATACTTTTTGACCCCTTTCCTGTTCACGTATTTTACTGTAAAGCTTATAAGCGTTCCCCAAAATAACTCTTGTAGCCTTCCCCATAAATCTCAGAGGCGTTGGATATGATCATAAACGCATTGCTGTCTTCCTGCCTGACAATTTCTTCTACCAGATAGGCATTGGGCTTTTTTACCACGCATAAAATCACCTGCTTGTCCTCTTTTTTGTAGGCTCCGGTTCCGGTAAGATGGGTCACACCGGTGTCCAGCTCCTTCAGCATCCGCTCTGTGATTGCCTCCGACGCATTGCTGATGACAAAAATCATTTTTGCCTCATCCCGCCCATACAGTATCATATCCAGTACAACCGAGGTGACGGCCACAGAAATCAGGCTGTAAAGAACAGAATCCACATTTTTAAAGACGATACCGCCGGTTAGAATAATCACAATATCCATTCCGAGAAAAATGGTTCCTGTTTTCAGATGGGGCTTTTTCAGCTTCAGGCATTTCACAATAATATCCGTACCGCCGGTGGTAGCCCCTGCCCGCATCACATAGCCGATTCCCGCCGCCGAAAGCACACCGCCGAAGATTGCCGCCAAAAGAGGCTCCGCAGTCAGAGCCCCTATGGGGCTTAAAATGTTGGTAAACAGGGAAATCATCAGGATCGCCCAGGAGGTGGACAGAATAAATTTAAATCCGAATTTCCATACCCCCAAAAGCATGATGGGGATATTGACCAGCAAATAAATCGTTCCTGTTTCCAGAGGGACGATCCTGTTCAGGATGACGGAAAGACCGGATATGCCGCCCGGCGCCAGATTATTGGGATCGATAAACAAACTGATTCCGGCCCCATACACAAAGGAAGCCAATGTGATCACTGTGAATTTTTTCAAGAGATAGATCGATTTTCTTCGGCCTGACTGCATTGGCCCCTCCTTACGACATAAAAGTTGAAGCGCGCTGATGCGTGCGCAGGTCGTAAGGAATCCTCCGTCTAACGACGGGTCCCTCCTTACGACATATATTAAATATTTGTCCGAACCAGCTTGGGATTGTAGCCGTTCTGCTCTAAGGCCTGCATGATCTGTTTCTTATGCTCTGTTCCGAAGGCCTCCAGGGTGATACGCAGCTCCACGGCGGCATTTCTGTTAATCGACACAAACTGATTGTGCTCCAGCTTGATTACATTGCCGTTTTGTTTTGCAATCACATCCGCCACCCGTCTGAGCTCTCCCGGTTTGTCGGGAAGCTGTACGGAAAGGGTAAAGATCCTGTCTCTCAGTATAAGCCCCTGCTGGACTACGGAGGACATGGTAATCACATCCATGTTTCCCCCGCTTAGAATGGCCACTACCTTTTTGTTTCTAAAGTCCATATGCTTTAGGGCCGCAGCCGTGAGCAGTCCGGAGTTTTCCACCACAATCTTATGGTTTTCCACCATATCCAGGAACGCTACCACAAGCTCCTCATCGGCCACCGTCACAATATCGTCAAGATTTTGGCACAGATAGGGGAAAATCTTCTCTCCCGGGGTCTTTACCGCAGTGCCGTCCGCTATGGTGCTTATCTTATCCAGGGTAACCACCTTGCCGGCCTTGATGGAAGCTTTCAGACACCCTGCCCCTTCGGGCTCCACGCCAATCACCTTGATCTTGGGATTTAAGAGCTTGGCCAGGGCAGAAACCCCTGTGGCCAAACCGCCTCCTCCAATGGGAACCAGAATATAATCCACCAGGGGAAGCTCCTTGAAAATTTCCATGGCAATGGTTCCCTGGCCGGTTGCCACCACCGGGTCGTCAAAGGGATGAATGAAGGTATACCCCTTTTCCTCGGCCAATTCATAAGCGCGGGCGCAGGCCTCATCATATACATCCCCGTAAAGGATCACCTCGGCCCCGTAGTTCTTGGTTCTGTTTACTTTAATCAGCGGAGTACCCACAGGCATCACAATCACTGCCTTTGCTCCGTAGCACTTTGCGGCGTAAGCCACTCCCTGGGCGTGATTGCCTGCGGAAGCCGTGATCAGCCCCTTTGCCCGCTCTTCTTCGGACAGGGTGCTGATTTTATAATAAGCCCCTCTGAGCTTATATGCTCCTGTAAACTGCATATTTTCAGGCTTCAAATACACCTTGCCCCCTGTCTGGGCACTGTAAAAGTCACTGTATACCAGCTTGGTTTCCTGGGTGACCTTTCTGACGATCTCCGAAGCTTCCTCAAATTTTTCAAGTGTCAGCATTTTATCTTCCATGTCAATCTCCATCCTCATCTGTCTGGTCTTCCCGGTCAAACAGTGCATTCACAAACTGTTCCGAATCAAATTTCTGCAGATCGTCCAGCTTTTCGCCTACTCCGATATACTTCACCGGAATGCTGAGCTCTGACTGGATTGCCACTGCAATGCCCCCTTTTGAAGTTCCGTCCATTTTCGTCAGGATAATTCCCGTCAAATCCGCAACGTCCCCGAATTCCCTTGCCTGGTTTAAGGCATTCTGTCCGGTGGTTCCGTCCAGTACAATCAGATTCTCCCGGTGGATCTCCGGATATTCCCGGTCAATAATCCGGTTCATCTTTTTCAGCTCCTCCATCAGGTTCTTTTTATTGTGGAGTCTGCCTGCGGTATCGCACAAAAGCACGTCCACCCTTCTGGCCTTTGCCGCATTCACCGCATCATAGATTACGCTGGAAGGATCCGCCCCCTGGGCGCCGGTGATCATATCCACTCCTGCCCGTTTCGCCCATTCCGTAAGCTGCTCACAGGCCGCAGCCCGGTAGGTATCCGCCGCGGCAATCAGCACCTTGCGGCCCTGACTCTTTAACAGCCAGGCCAGCTTTCCCACGGAAGTGGTTTTCCCCACCCCGTTCACGCCGATAACCAGTACGATGGACGGCTTATGCTCAAACTCATAGGCGGTATCCGTCACTGCCATCTGCTCCTTGATACTGTCAATCAAAAGCTCCTTACATTGCTCAGGCTCTTTGATGTGCTTTTCTTTTACCTGGGCTTTTAACCTCTCCAGAATCCCGCCGGCGGCATTCACCCCAATGTCTCCCATAATCAGTATTTCTTCCAGCTCTTCATAAAAATCATCGTCTATGGAAGAAAAACCGCTGAAAACCGAGTCGATACCGCGGACAATATTATTTCTGGTCTTGCTGAGTCCTTCTTTTAATTTAGAGAAAAAACCGGCCATCAGTCATCCAACTCCTTATCAATCAGATTTACGCTCACTAGCGTGGAAACGCCCTTTTCCTGCATGGTAATTCCGTAAAGCCGGTCGGCCTTTTCCATGGTCCCACGCCTGTGAGTGATCACAATAAACTGGGTGTTTTTGGTAAGCTTATGTAAATAGGAGGCAAACCGGCTCACATTGTTCTCGTCCAGCGCCGCCTCGATCTCATCCAGAAGGCAGAAGGGGGAAGGCTTCAAATTCTGAATGGCAAACAGAAGCGCAATTGCCGTAAGAGCCTTTTCACCTCCGGAGAGCTGCATCATATTCTGCAGCTTTTTGCCCGGAGGCTGAGCCACAATGCGGATTCCCGCTTCCAGAATATCTTCATCCTCCATCAGTTCCAGTGTACCCTTTCCGCCGCCGAATAATTCCTTGAATACCTTGTCAAATTCTCTGACGATCTCGGCAAATTTCTCCTGGAACTGCTTGCGCATGGCGGCGTCAAGCTCCACGATAATACCCTCCAAGGTTTTTTCCGCCTCCACAAGATCGTCATGCTGGGTCTTTAAAAACTCATAGCGTTCCATCAGGGTTTTGTAATCCTCGATGGCATTTACATTCACATCCCCCAGCTTCTTGATCTGATCCTTGATGGACACAATTTCCTTTTTCATGGAAGGAAGATCGGTCATCTCCTCATTCTTTAAGTCGGCCGCGTCGGAAAGCGTAATCTCATACTCATCCCACATGTAATTGATCTGGCTCTCCAGATTTTCCTGCAGCTTTTCCCTCTGAGAATTTAAGCGGTAAACCTCCTTGTCCAGGCCTGTCATTTTTTCGGACAAAGCTTCCCGGTCCGCAAAGAAATTCTTCTGCTTTAAGGTAAGCGCTTCTTTCTTCTCCGTATTCTCCTTAAGGAGTCTCTCGGTATCTCCCAGCGTTGTGTGAGAAGCGGCGATGGTTTCCTCGATGGAAGCAATATTTTTTTGTTTTTCTATGGTGTCTCTGCTGCTCTTTTCAAGGTTTTGGCTGATCTCTTCAAGCTCCTGGGAAAGCCGGGAGATTTCACCGTCAATCCGGTCCACATTCTGCTGATGGAAATTCTGCTGTTGGTGCATTTTTTCCACTTCCACATCCCACTCGGAAACATGGGCGGACTGATCTGATTCCTCCTTGCGCCTTGTGTCTAATTCTACCTGGAATTTTCGGATTTCCTGTTCAATCCGCTTCTCGGAAAGCTCCGAATCCTCAAGCTCCTTTAAAATATTCTGCTTTCCTTCCTTGATCTCCCTGATCTGTTCCTCAATTTCCTTCTCTTCCGCTTTGAGCTCAATGGAGCCCTCCGACGCCTCGTCCCTGCGCTCCTGGGCCTTGATCACATTGAGCCGGGCCGTGTTCTGCTCAATAAATTTCCTCTGAAGCTGAGCCTTGTCCTCCTCTAAACTCAGGCGCAGTTTGTTTCTGCCCTCTTTAATGCTTTCGATCTCATTTAAAAGGCTGTCGATTTCGATCAGGTAGCCCTTAACCTTTCCTTCAAGCTCCCCCATCTCCCGGCGCCTTCCCAGAAGATTACTGCTGTTTTTGAAAGCGCCTCCGCTGATGGCTCCGCCGGGAGTCAGAAGCTCTCCCTCCAGGGTCACCATGCGGATACTGTAGCTGTATTTTTTTGCAATCCGCACTGCGTTGTCCACATGATCTACCACCAGGATCCTTCCCAGCATGTTTTTTGCCACGTTTTTGTACCTGGCGTTCACCTGGACAAGCTCGTCCGCAATCCCGATCACACCCTTTTCCTTAAGAGCCTCCTGGTTCTTAAAGCCCTGGGAGCCTGCCAGGCTGGTAAGGGGCAGAAAGGTTGCACGCCCTGCCTTTGTCTGCTTCAAGTAGGCAATCATTCTCTTGGCAGTCTCCTCATCCTCTGTGACAATATTCTGGATGCTGCCCCCAAGAGCCGTCTCTATGGCGGTCTCGTACTTCTTATCCACCTTAATGATGTCCGCAACGACGCCGATAATTCCCTTTTCCCTGTCTTTGCATTCCATCACCTTTTTTACGCTTCCGCCATATCCCTCATAGCGCTCGGTGAGATTGGTGAGAGCCTCCAGCTTTGACTTTTCCTGGTGATAGCTTACCTGGGTATCCCGGAGTTTTCGATCCTTGCCCGCAAGCTCCTCCCTGACCAGCACCAGCTTTTCTTCTTTTTGCTCCTGGGAATCGTTCAGAGCCCTGATTTCTTCATTAATGCGCTCAAACTCCTGCTGGAGCTGTTCGATCACGGCCTCCTGCTGCGCCTCGTCGGATTTGATGCGCAAAAGCCTGGAAGTCAGCTCCGCCTTGCGGATGTTGATCTGCTCTGTCATGGTGTCATAGCGCCCCAGCTTGGATTTGATGGTAGCCCGGGAATTGAGCATCTGTATGATAGAATTTTTGCCGTTTTCTATCTCGCTGTTTAAATCCTCGATCCGGCTCTGTACCTGAAGCAGTTTTTCCCTGGCTTCATTGCGCTGCTTTTCTATCTCTGCCACCTGGCCGTCAATCGCCTGCTTGTCGGTGAGGATTCCCTCTTTATCAAGGAGCTTTTCCTCCATCTGCCGGGTAACCGTCTCTTTTCGGGAAGTAAAATGCTCCTCATTGCTTTTGGCAGATTTAATCTGCTCTTTCAAAACATTGATTTCCCCTTCCAGCTTTCCCCGCAGCACGCTGGTATCGGTAAGGGAGGTTCTCTGGGCCTCTATGGTTTCATCCAACTGTTCAATCTGGGCCTGAATCTGCTCGTATTCAATTTTGATTTTTTCGTACTGGGAACCGGTCTGCTCCAGATCGCTGCTTGCAATCTCATACTTTTGGGACAGGTCGGCGAGCTGTTCCTGGAGCCGCCTGTTTTCCAGCAGAAACACATTGACGTCTAATGTTTTCAGTTCTTCCCGTTTTTTGAGGTAAATCCTTGCCTTCTCAGACTGTCTCTCCAGGGGGCCGATCTGTTTTTCGAGCTCCGATAAAATATCGTTCACGCGGACCAGATTCTGCTTTTCGTCCTCTAACTTTTTCTGGGCGGCTACTTTGCGCTTTTTAAACTTAACGATACCCGCCGCCTCATCAAAGAGCTCTCTTCTCTCCTCCGGCTTTCCGCTTAAGATCTTATCAATCTGCCCCTGGCCTATGATAGAGTAGCCTTCCTTTCCGATTCCCGTATCGTAAAAGAGCTCATTTACATCCTTCAACCTGCATGGGGCGCCGTTTAAAAGATATTCGCTCTCACCGGAACGGTAGATCCTTCTGGCTACCGTCACTTCCTCGAAATCAATGGCAAGCTGATGATCCGAATTATCCAGGGTAATTGCCACAAAGGCATATCCCAAGGGCTTGCGCATCTCCGTGCCGGAAAAGATAACGTCCTGCATGGAGGCTCCCCGGAGCTGTTTGATTCTCTGTTCCCCCAGCACCCAGCGCACCGCGTCCGCCACATTGCTTTTTCCGCTTCCGTTTGGCCCCACGATCCCCGTAATCCCGTTATGAAACTGGAACACCAGTTTATTTGCGAAAGACTTAAAGCCTTGGATTTCAATACTCTTTAAATACATTCTTCTTCCCTATACCTGTTACTTTTTTCTTGCAAGCAGCGCCTGATAAGCGGCCTGCTGCTGGGCGGATTTTTTATTTCTTCCCTGGCCCTTTCCCACCGTCTGTCCGTCGATCCTGGCCTCCACCATGAAAACCTTGTCATGGTCAGGCCCCGTCTCGCTTACCAGCTCGTAGGTAAGGCTTTGGCCATCTCTCTGCACCTCTTCCTGAAGAATGGTCTTACTGTCATAAAAAAGCTGCTTGCTCTCCAGATCGGAAAGAATATATTTTTTAACAAAAGCATCTGCCTCCGAGAGGCCTCCGTCAAGATAAAGCGCCCCAATCACCGCCTCCATCACATCCGATATGATGGAATCCCGCGTCCTGCCTCCCGTGATCTCCTCTCCCTTTCCCAGCAGCAGATAATCTCCAAGAGATATATCCCTGGCACAGTAGGCAAGTGCAAGCTCACATACCATGGAAGAACGGAGCTTGGTCATCTCCCCCTCCGGCATATCCGGATAGGTCTCAAAAAAGAACTGGCTGGAGAGCAGCTCCAAAACCGCATCCCCCAAAAATTCCAGTCTCTCGTAATTCTTATATTTATTAATCTTTTGCTCATTAGAAAAAGAGCTATGGGTCAAAGCCTGCCAAATCAGCTCCTTCTTTTTAAACTCATAGCCTATCTTTTCCTCTAACTCTTTTATTTTTTCTTTTTTTAACATAATACACCTTTAAATACCTGCCCGACAAAAAAGCCCATATCGGGCTTTTTAATTTGCAGCGTTTTTGATAAGATTAACTGCTTCCTCTACAGTTGTGATTTTTTCTGCATCTTCAGCCGGGATTTCAATATCAAATTCTTCCTCTATTCCCATGATAATCTGGAACACATCCAGGGAGTCCGCTCCCAAGTCATCCACAAAGGTGGTTTCCATCGTGATCTCCTCCGGATCAACATTGAGTACGTCTGCAATCACTTTTTTGAGTTTTTCAAATTCCATTTTTAATTTTCCTTTCTCAGCTTTCTTCCATCGTTATTTTTTCTTTTATTTTTTGATTGATATTCTGTTCTGTGAATGTAATACACTGCAGAATAGAATTTTTAATCTCAACTGCCGTGGAGCTTCCGTGGGTCTTCACCACAAGCCCCTTAAGGCCCAGCATGGGGGCTCCCCCATATTGTTCCAGATCAAAAGCTTTTAATGTATTTTTGAGAGCAGGTTTTACCAAAAGCGCGCCGATCTTGCTGCGCAGAGAGGTCATCATCCCTTCTTTCACTTTCTTGATCAAGGTGCCCCCTACGCCCTCATACATCTTCAAAATCACATTTCCGACAAAAGCCTCGCAGACTACCACGTCCGCCCTGCCCGCGGGAATATCTCTTGCCTCGATACTTCCGATAAAGTTAATATCAGGGCAGGTTTTGAGAAGAGGGTAGGTTTCCTTCACCAGGGCGTTTCCCTTCTCCTCCTCCGCGCCGATATTTACAATACCGACCCTGGGATTCCTGACTCCCATGACGCTCTCCATATAAACGGCGCCCATTTTCGCAAACTGTACCAGATGGGAAGGCCTTGCGTCCACATTGGCCCCGCAGTCAATCAAAAGCGCGCAGCCCTTTTCGGTGGGGATTAAAGGGGCAAGAGGCGGTCTTTCCACGCCCTTGATCCTTCCCACTATAATCTGCCCTCCCACAAGGGTAGCCCCTGTGCTCCCTGCCGAAACATAAGCGTCACACTGCCCCTCCTTCACCATGGTAAGGGCCTTCACAATGGAAGAATCTTTCTTTTTGCGGATTGCCATTACCGGCGGTTCCGCTGTCTCTATAATTTCGGAAGCAGGAACCACTTCCACCTGCTTTTCATTGTATGTATACCCGGAAAGTTCACGGCGGATGACCTCCTCCTGCCCGGTTAAGAATACCTTCACATGGCTGTTCTCATTCACCGCTTCCACTGCGCCTTTCACAATTTCCTTCGGTGCATGATCCCCGCCCATGGCATCCACTGCCACATTTACAAACTCTGCCATTTCTCCTCGCATTCTGCCGCTCTCCGGGCGGCTCACTTTCTCTTACAAAAAACGCGTTTTCCACACGTACATTTTTACTATACTAGACCACATAACAAAAATCAAGAGTAAGTTGCGAAATCCTCTGCCACCTGAAAAGCAAAAAAGCAACCCTTCCGGATTGCTTTGTTTCTGGCGGGTACTTCCCATTGTTTAGTCAACGCTGATGATTTCTTTCTTGTTGTAAGAACCACATGCCTTACATACTCTGTGAGGCACCATCAATGTGCCGCATTTGCTGCACTTCACCAATGTGGGAGCGCTCATCTTCCAGTTTGCTCTTCTTTTGTCTCTTCTGGCTTTTGAAGATTTATTCTTAGGACAAATAGACATCGTTACACCTCCTTATTTGCATTGAAAATATCTTTAATAGCCGCCATTCTGGGGTCCGGAACAAAGGTATCGCATCCGCAGTCCCCGTCATTTAAGTTGTGCCCGCACTTTTTGCAGATTCCCTTGCAATCCGGCCTGCACAACACCTTAACAGGCATATTAATCAGGATTTCATTCTTTACAAAAGCTTCCGCATCCAGTTCATACCCATGCACAAAGCTCTGCTCGTCCGCTTCCTCCGGCCCAAGCGCCTCCGGTGAAAAGAGCTCCTGTGAAAAGGAAATCTCCAAAGGCTCCTTCACTGTCCGCAGACAGCGGTCGCAGGGAATTTCCATCACCAGCCTCATGTGTCCCTCTAAGAGAACCTTTCCTCTGCCAATATTGGAAAACTCCATAGCAAGCGGAGACTTCTCGCAAATCCGATAGTCGCTTCCCATGTAGGAAAATTCGTCCAGCTCTGCCTGCAAACTTTCTCTTCTGTCTTTTCCCTCAGATGTAAACACATCCGTCAGATTAATCATCATAAAGACATCACCCCGCTGCGGCAGATGGCTTATCGCAATAAGCGCCCGCTCTTTGATACATGACCTGAATCTATGCTTAACCGCACACTTAAACAAGTATAATCGCGCCTGTGCTTTTTGTCAAGAGCTGTAGAAATTATTTTTATACCAGCGCCGCCGTCTCCCTCGCAATAGCCAGCTCTTCGTTGGTAGGGATCACCAGTACCTTCGTGGCGCTCTCAGGAGTGGATATGACAATCTCCTCTCCCCTCTTTGCATTGGCATCCTCATCCAGGATAATTCCCAGATAGCCCAGATAGGAAGAGATCATGGTCCTGATAAAAGGGCTGTTCTCCCCGATTCCCGCGGTAAAGCAGATGGCATCTGCCCCGTTCATGGCCGCGGTGTATGCGCCGATGTATTTCGCCACACGGTAGGCAAAGGTCTGCATGGTGCGGATGGCAAATGCCTCTCCTGCACGGTATGCCTTCTCCAGATCTCTGAAATCCGAGGAAAAACCGCCGGACATGCCGAAAACGCCGGACTCCTTGTTGAGTACGTTTAGAATTTCCTGCACGGTCTTATTTTCTTTGTTACACAAAAATTCAATGATGGCAGGGTCAATGTCGCCCGAACGGGTTCCCATGATCAGTCCCTCCAAAGGGGTAAGCCCCATGGAGGTGTCCACGCACTTACCGTTTTTCACTGCGGAAACGCTTGCGCCGTTGCCCAGATGGCACACGATAATCTTCAGAGCGCCGTAATCCTTTCCCAGCACGTCCGCAGCCCGGCGGGACACGTAAGAATGGCTGGTTCCGTGAAAGCCGTATCTGCGCACCTTGTAATCCTCATAATAGCGGTAGGGAAGGCCGTAAAGGAAAGCCTCCTGGGGCATGGTCTGATGGAATGCCGTGTCAAAAACCGCCACCATGGGCGTCTTGGGCATCAGCTCCTGGCAGGCCCTGATCCCGATGAGATTGGCGGGATTATGCAGGGGCGCCAGGTCGTTACACTCTTCAATGGCCTTTATCACCTCGTCTGTAATCAGAGTGGAGGCTGCAAAGTTCTCGCCCCCATGTACGATTCTGTGTCCTACTGCCCCGATCTCATCAAGGCTTTCTACCACGCCTTTGTCCTGATCTGCCAAAGCGTCCAGCACAAGGCGGATGGCCGATCTGTGATCCTCCATGGGAGTTTTCACCTCGTATTTCTCCCCTCCTGCCGGCGTGTAAGTCATCTGACTTCCTTCAATACCGATTCTCTCGCAGAGCCCTTTTGCGATCACTTCTTCGGATGAAGAGTTAATCAGCTGAAACTTAAGAGAAGAGCTGCCGCAGTTTATTACCAGAACATTGATGTCTTTCATGTCGTCTGTAACCTCCAAATTGATTAAAATACCTGTTAATTAGTGTTACTGTAACTGCGCCTGCACTGCCGTCAGCGCAACCACGCCTACGATGTCCTGCCAGGAACAGCCTCTTGAAAGGTCGTTGACCGGCTTGGCGATTCCCTGAAGCATAGGGCCGTAGGCTTCTGCCTTTGCCAGTCTCTGCACCAGCTTATAGCCGATATTTCCGCAGTCCAGATTAGGGAAAATCAGCACGTTTGCTTTACCTGCCACCTCGCTGCCGGGAGATTTGGACTTGGCAACCGAGGGCACCAGAGCGGCGTCTAACTGCAGCTCTCCGTCCAAGGTAAGGTGTGGATATTCCTCATGGGCAATCCTGGTAGCCTCCACCACCTTGTCCACCAGCTCATGTTTGGCGCTTCCCTTGGTGGAATGGGAAAGCATGGCGATCACAGGCTTTGTCCCTACAAGGCTCTTAAAGCTCTTGGCGGAGGTATCCGCTATGGCCGCCAGTTCTTCTGCCGTAGGATCCTGATTCAAGCCGCAGTCCGCAAAGAGGAAGGTTCCGTTATCACCAAACTCGCAGTCCGGCACGCACATCAGGAAAAAGCCGGACACCAGCTTTACGCCGGGAGCCGTCTTTAAAATCTGCAGCGCCGGGCGAAGGGTATCCGCCGTGGCATGGCAGGCCCCTGCCACCATACCGTCCGCATCGTTGGCCTTCACCATGATAACGCCGAAGGTGAGATAATCGCTGAGCAGGATCTCCCTTGCCTTCTCCGGCGTCATGCCCTTATTCTTTCTGGTTTCGTAGAGCAGTTCCACATAATGATCCAGCTTATCGCTGTTTTCAGGATTGATAATCTGAACGCCGTCCAGCTCGATTTCAAGCCAGGTAGCGCCGTCCATGATCTTCTCCTCGTTCCCGATCATGATAATATCCGCTATCCTTTCCTGCACGATGTTGGCCGCTGCAATCAGAGTCCTCTTATCCGTAGTTTCCGGCAGAACAATCGTTTTTCTGTCCGCCCTTGCCTTGTCCTTAATCACGTCAATGTATGACATACCCCTTTCTCCTTTCATACCCCATAATGGCTTTCGTTATATTATTAAAAAAATTATAGCTTATTTCGCTTTTTGCAACAAGTATATCCTTCCAAAATTTTGTACAAATTGAAATACAAATTTGCCTGTTCAAAGGTTTTATGATACATTTTATAATAAATTAACCCTGAAACATGAAAGGATATTTTATGAAGACTGCAGCCGTCATCGCTGAATACAATCCCTTCCACAACGGCCACCGCTACCAGCTTGAACAGACAAGGCTCAAGACCGGTGCGGATTTTTTCCTGATTATTATGAGCGGTGATTTCGTCCAGCGGGGAGCGCCTGCCTTTGCCGATAAATACCTGCGTACCAGGCTGGCCCTTCTTGGCGGGGCCCATGCGGTCATCGAGCTTCCGTCCCTCTATGCCGCATCCAGCGCGGAATTCTTCGCCCAGGGGGCGGTAACTTTGTTGGAACAGCTCCATACCGCAGACCTTCTCTCCTTCGGAAGCGAGTGCGGGGAGCTTTCTCTTTTTACCTTTTGCGCCCGTCTCCTTATCCAAAAGCAGGAGGAGACGCAGTCTTTGATTCATACTTATTTAAAAGAGGGCTGCTCCTACCCTGCCGCCCGTGCAAAGGCAGTCTCCCGGCTTCTTTCTCTGACCGGCACCGGCGACTTTTCTCCTGACCAAATCGCCGCCCTTTTTTCCTCCCCCAACAATATCCTGGGAACGGAATACTGCAAGGCTCTTCTGGCCTGCGGGAGTTCGATCCGCCCCTTTACCGTAAAGCGGGAGGGAATGGGCTATCATGACACCCTGCCGGGCACTTCTCCATGCACTTATATTTCCGCTTCCGCCCTCCGGGAAATGCTTGCAAAAGGCTCCCCGGGTTCAGAATACATGGAGCATGGCGCCTGGAAAGAGTTAAGCGGCGAACTGGCTCTTTATCCCTTTGTCTGTGAGGAGGCCTTCTCCAAAATGCTTCACTATAAGCTCCTTGGTGAGCAGGAAAAGGGCTATTGCGAATACCTGGACTGCACTCCATCCCTGTCCGACAAAATCCGCAAAAACCTTCCTCTGTTTGAAGGCTTTTGCGCCTTTTGCCATTTGCTCAAATCCAGAGAACTGACCTACACCCGGATCAGCCGTGTGCTGATGCATATTCTGCTGGATATAAAGACCCGAGAGGCCTTCCGAACCCCCTTTTGCGAAAGAACTCTACCCGTCCCCTATGCCAGACTTTTGGGCTTTCGAAAGAGCGCGGCGCCTCTGCTCTCGGCCCTGCGCAAAAACAGCTCCATCCCCATAATTTCCAAACTGGCAGACGCCCGGGGGCTCCTGGATGACCATGCCTTTGAGCTTCTGAAACAGGACATTTACTGTGCGGATGTCTACGAAGCGGCCCGGCCCAGAGCCCCCGGCGCACCTTTGCACAATGAGTGGAAGCGTTCTCCCGTTGTAATAGACGATCAGTAGATGTAGCAACACAATTTCTGTCTTTTCCTTGTAATTCTGCCTATGATATTGTATAATTTTAATTAATTTTTGGCAGAAAAAACTACGAAACGTAAAAACAAGGAGGATTTAGAAATGAAAGCATTTATGGATAAGGATTTCCTTTTATCCACTCCCACTGCCCAGACCCTGTATCACGAATACGCGGAAAAGACCCCGATTCTGGACTACCATTGCCATATCAATCCAAAGGAAATTGCCGAGGACCGCAGGTTTGAGAATATCACTCAGGTATGGCTCGGGGGCGACCATTATAAATGGCGTTTCCTGCGCTCCTGTGGCGTGGAGGAACGCTACATCACAGGGGATGCCTCAGATAAGGAAAAATTCTTAAAATGGGCTGAGGTCATTGGAAAGGCCATCGGAAATCCCCTCTATCACTGGAGCCATTTAGAGCTGCAAAGATACTTTGGCTATACCGGAGCCCTCAACAAAAAAACGGCTGAGGAAGTCTGGGAGCTGTGCAATGCCAGGCTGGCAGACCCTTCCATGAGCGCCCGCAATCTCATCCGTCAGTCCAATGTAACCTTAGTCTGCACTACGGACGATCCGGTGGATTCTTTGGAATGGCATGCCGCCATTGCCGCCGATGAGAGTTTTGACGTCCAGGTGCTTCCTGCCTGGCGTCCCGACAAGGCCATGAACATAGAAAAGCCCGATTATACGGACTATATCGCGAAATTGTCAGAGGTAAGCGGCATCCCCATCGGTTCCTTTGCCGATTTGAAAGCCGCCCTGGTTAAAAGAATGGACTTCTTCGCCTCCATGGGGTGCAGCGTTTCCGACCACGGTCTCGAGGCTGTCATGTATGCCCCCGCCGCTGTGGAAGAAATAGAGGCTATATTCAGGAAGAGACTTTCCGGTTCCGCCCTCACCCGTGAGGAAGAGCTGAAATTCAAGACAGCGTTCCTGCTCTTTGTGGGAAGCGAATACCAGAAACGGAACTGGGTAATGCAGCTCCACTTTGGCTGCAAGCGGGACAACAACAAACCCGTGTACCGCAAACTTGGGCCTGATACCGGCTTTGACTGTATCAACAGCGATACCCCTTCCGCACCCCTGGCCGATTTCCTGAACGCTCTGGAAGAGGCTGGCGGACTTCCCAAGACCATCCTCTACAGCTTGAACCCTAACGACAACGAAGCCATCGGCACAATCATCGGCTGTTTCCAGACCTCTGAGGCCGTAGGCAAGATTCAGCAGGGAAGCGCATGGTGGTTCAATGATCACAAAATCGGCATGGAAAATCAAATGCTCTCCCTTGCCAACCTTGGAAACCTTTCGGGATTTGTGGGAATGCTTACGGACTCCAGAAGCTTTTTATCTTATACAAGGCATGAATACTTCCGCAGAATTCTCTGCAATTTGATCGGCAACCTGGTAGAGAACGGGGAATTCCCGGCAGACATGGATATTTTGTCGGAAATCGTAAAAGATATTTCCTATTACAATGCCGTAAGATACTTTGGTTTTCAGCTCTAAAAAGGCGGCCTGCGGGCCGCCCCTTTTTTTATCTGTTTTCATTCACATAAAGCTGCACCCGGCTCTGGATTATGGGCGCGACCTCCTGCGCTTTCTTCTGGCCGGCAAAGAACGGCCCCGCCTCCTCCCGGACAATATTGAGCAGCGTATCATCCGAACGGTAAACCTGGGTGAAGCTGTAGAGTTGGGCCACAATCTCATCCGCCCTCTCCTTTGTTATGGGAGCGATGGGAATCTCCACCCCATTGATATAGGCTGTCTCGTCATACTCCACCTTCTTGTTATTCTCATCCATGTAATAAGGACGCTCCATGGCCTGCTGCACTTTTTCATCCAAAAGCTTCACACTCAGGGGAAAACCGTACTCCACGGACTCCTGATACTCATCCGTCAGGAAGGTGCGCAGAAATTCCCACGCTCCTTCACTGTTTTTGGACTTCGCCGAGAGGGCAAAGCGGAGGTTGGGCCAGATCACGGAGCCGTCGCCGTCGGAGGACGGAAAACCGATCATGGTAAGCTCTCCCCCAAAGGTCCCCTGCTCCATATTGTTAAAGTTACGAAGATCGCCTATATTGGATACGGTAGCGATCACCTTGCCTTCCCGCCACATGGCGTCATAATTGTCCCAGAAATTATCCGGCATGGCGTCCCAGTCTACCTCCTCCGGGAAGGTGGCGATAAACTCCAGCATCTCGATAAATCCGTCGGAATTAAAATTGCAGGTGCCCTTCTCCCAGTCAATAAACTGACTGCCCGCCATACTAAAGCAATATTGCAGCATATCATCTCTGGAGACATTTAACAGAAGCTGGGTTCCCTCCGGTTTTGACGCCAGAAGCTCTTTTACCTCCTGTACCGTCCATCCGCGCTCCTTCCCCACCTCTGAGGCCTTCGCCACAAGAGTGTTGATGGAATAGGAGGGAACAAGGCTGTAAAGCTTGCCGTCCACGGAAAACGCCTCTATCACATTGGGCATAAAATCTTCTACGGAAAAATCCTCATCCTTCTCGATGAAAGGCTTGAGATCAGCCAACAGTCCTTTGCTGATATAACTGTCCACCGGCATGGAGCTGTCGAGAAGCAGTATATCCGGTACCTTTCCGGAAACTATATCCGTATTTAACCGATTGATTCCCGCTTTCCAGTCATCCTCAGTGGAATACAGGGCGTCATAATCCTGAATGGAAATCCTGTATTTTTCATTATTTTTATTGAACTGGATTGCAAGCCGTCTTATCCCCCAGTCTGTGCTTGTCATGGCAAGGGTGAGCACCTCTTTCTCTTTTACATCCTTAGGATCCACCTTTGTAAATTTTGTAAGGGTATCCGGCGTATCCCAGTCACTGGTGATGGCCAGAAATTCCTGTTCATTCAGTCCGGTCACCTGATAAACCGAATAGTAAGAGAGGTCGGAGTCCACGAAGCTCATGATAGGCGTTTTATCCTCATCCCCCAGGTTATACCCGTATACCCCGTAGGTACCTGTCAGATACAGATCACAGCCAAGTCCCGGGTAATAGGAGTATTCATAGGACCGGCCCGGTATCGTGTACTTCTCGCCTAAGGTTCCCGCCTCTAAATCCGCCAGGGCAAGAGACATGCCGACCTCCTCATAGAGCACGGCCGCCATCCGTCCGTCCCTTAAGGTAATCAGACTTGAAACATTCTCAAAAGGATTTTCCGCCCCCTGCTTCACCACGCTTTTTACAAAATTTCCCTCTAAATCAAACTGGTAGTACTGGCTGTAGGCATTCAGATACAGCGCCTTCCCCTCTTCCATGAACATATCGTTGATATAAAAATATCCGTTCTCCTCCGCAAGGGTCTGAAACTGCGGCACATCATTGAGCTTGACCGAAAAAAGTTCCTCTCCGTCAATGGTCATCTTGATCAGGTAATAATCATCTACATACTCTCCCTCATCTAAAACAGGCTCCTCGACTGCTATTTCCCCTGTGCTCACCGCGCTTTCGTCCTCCGCAGCAGCCTCAGTTCCATCCTCCGCTTCAACATCCCCCTCCGCGGCAGCATCTGCCTCAGTATCCTCCTCCGGCTCGATCCCGGTTTCCTCTTCCCGGGTATCTCCCGACACGGGCTCTGCCGCATCCAGCACCGTAAGAGTTGAATTCGCCGCCACATCCTCTGCAGAAGAAGGCGAATAATAAATGTTCTTGATACAGTACAGATTGGTTTCCCCGTCCATGATAAGCCTGTTGATATTCGTGTTTGCATCGCTTTGGATTTCATGGGGCTCGCCTATGCTTCCGTCCTCTTTAATCTCATAAAAAGACAGAATATTCTTTCCGTCGTCCGTCCAACTGGTTCCATAGGCATAAAGCGCATCCCCTGCACGGAAAATCTGATTAATGCTTTTCCCGTCCTCATCCTTAAGTCCAAGCGGGGTTGCCCGATAGACATAGTCCTTCGAGGCAGTCGTTCCTGCCGTCCCGGCGCTTTCCTGTCTGCCTGCGCAGCCAAAAAGCCCTATGGCTGCAAGCAGCGCGACTGCTGCTATAACCGGCTTTTTTCGCATAAGCTTTTTCATCATGCTTCCTCCCCTTTCTAAACTCCCATTTCTAAAAATGCTCCCATTTTTTCTTCTCGCCCCGAACCTTCTGCAGCATTTTATCTTTTGTGTCAGTTACAAAATCCTTTACATCCTTTAAGCCAAAGGTTCTGTTCCTCCATTTTATGATGAGAAATACAAGAAATATCACTGCAGGGATCAGAAGAAACAGCCCCCTGAAAATCAAAACCAAAGCGGCTATGTCCTCCCAGCCCCTTGCCATATTCTCCCAATAGGGAAGCACAATGGCGGAATTCTGCATGGAACGGGTGCCAAAATCAAGAATCACCGGGATCAAAGCCTCCACACCATAACGGGAAGAATTCTCCACCACCAGCATGTCTCTCTCTTCCACTCCCAATTTTTCTTTTACGCAGTTGGTCAGAAATCCCTTCACCGGATTGGGCGCCATGATCTCATAGCTGCCGATTCCGTCACTTTCCCCGCAGGCAAGAAGTGATTCATTTGAAAGGTAGACCACCGTCCCGGAAAGGCCCGCCCCTTCTGCAAACCGATCCTTCTGCTGCCTGACCACGCCGGATATATAATGAGGAACCTCTCCGATCATCACGCTCTTTCCTGCAATGTCGCTGGACCCGAACAGCTGCCATGCCGCCTCTTCATCCAGGACGACAAAGTCCTTCATCAGATCAGCACCGGAAAAGTAACTGCCGGATACAAGCTCTAAAGGATGGAAGAGAAAGAAGTCTCCCCCCACTCCCACTGCATTGGCCTCCAACTCCCCCTTGTCGCTGACCACTGTAATTCTGCCCAGAGCGCTGTAGGCGTCAACAAAGAGCCGCTTATTCTCTTCCTGATTTTCACGAAGCTCCGAACTGACCTCCAAAAGACTCTGCTCCAGCTGCTGCTCGAAATTTCTGATTTTAAACTCATCCATCTCCACGCCCTTTGCCAGAAAGCAGCTGACCTGAGCGCTGCCGCCCTCCTTGTCCCAGCGCCCGGCGGCCTGTTGATCTATGAGACCTCCCGTCTTTTGGCGGATCCATAAGGACAATATAAGGTACAGTAAAAGGGAGAAGAAAAAAAGCAGGGAAAACACGATCTGTTTTAGAGACAGGCTCTGCAGAAATCTTTTCATTTTCATTGTGTTTTCCCCTTTCTGATTTTTTTCACATAAGGATGTCCGACAAAATCCGGTATCCGCTGCTTATGACTCATTGAGTCTGACCTGCTTGCCTGCCTCCACCGGCTTGGTAGAGGTTGTAATGACATACTCGTATCCGTAGAGCGCCGCCGAAATCGCCGTGTTGGTATCATCGGAGGCAAGCACCTCTACATCCACTCTGGTAGCAATATATCTGTTGTTTAAAGGGCCGCTTCTTGACTCTACGATCAGGATAAACTTCCCGTTATTATCCTCGCGGACCGCACTGTTTGGCACTACAAATTCATATTCGGAGCTGCGCTGCCCCACGGAGACGCTCAGAGCCTGTCCGGCCTGAACGCTTTCTCCCGTCACATTGAACATCAACAGCTTTTTCTGTGCCGGGTTATCCGGGTCCGGCTTGATGGAGGAAAGAACCACCTGCACATCATCATAGTACCAGGCATTTTGCAATTCGGCGTTATCCCCGACCTGAACCTTCTTTGCCTGTTCGTTGGTGACGGAAATCGACATGGTATATCCTTTGCCTTCCACCTGAATCACCGCCGCAGCCTCCTCCGGCTTGGTGGTTTCACCCGCCGCATAGGCCAGATTGGTAACCGTTCCGGCTACCGGCGCATTGATCGTGGCTCCCGTAGAATTCTCTTTCAGCTTCTCAATTTCCGCCTTTTTATTGGTTATGTCCTTGGTTGCCTTGGAGAGGTCAAGCTCCGCATTGATATTGGCCGCCAGCTCGGTCTGCTCGGTTTTCAGCAGCTCGTAGACTGCCTGGGCGTTTTTCAGAGCCGCCTCCGCGTTGGCAAGGCGGTTTGCCGCAGCCGCAGAAGCCTGCTTATTGGCGCTGGTGATCTCCCGTATATTTCTCTGGGCCTGCTCTAACCTGTTTTTGGCATCCTGAACGCCTTCGCTGGAATTCACAGTGATAGCGCTGATCTCGTCCCTGGTCTGCTGGAGCCTGCGCAGTTCGTTTTCAAGCCCCTCCAGCCGTCCCTGCTGAGAATTGTTGCTCCCGTATTCTTTCAGCGTTTCCGCGGTTGCATTCATGGAATCCACTGCCGTCCGGTATTCTCCGTAGGCTGCTTCATACTTTTTCTGAATCTCCTCATCCGAGGTGGTCCACGGCAGACTGTTGTACCAGTTCTTTACCGCATCTTCCCACGGCCATCCGGGCTGGGTCTTATCGTTTGCGATGGCGCCTCCAAGACCGTTAATTACCGATATTTTCTCAACTACAAGGTTTCTCTGCTGCTCAAAGAGGGTTTCACTGCCGCTGGGCGCTGCCGGGGCAGTGCTGGGACTGCTGCTGGGATTTGGGTCAGCTCCGCTGCTTCCGCTCCCCGCAGCCGCCTGGGCATTACTGATTAACAGCTTCAAATCGTCGATCTGATACTGTACTTCTTTGATTTCACTGTCAAGATCCGCCAGCTTCCTGCTCTTATACTCCTCAAAAGACGCCGTCTCACTGGTCAGATCCGCATTGGCCTGGGCCTCCGCCAGTTCGTCCGCGCTGGTACTGTTTTCTTTGTTATTGCTGCTTATAGTATTTTCGAGGGTAATGCTCTCCACTGCCTTCTGGCACTCGTTCACCCGATCCTCTGCCGCCTGCAGGCGGGTCTGCATATCCGTCACCATTGCTTTGTAGGAAGAAAAGGAATCGGTATTTCCGCTTGCCACCTTATTGATGACCTCAGGCGAAACGGTACCGCCGAACAGCCCCTTCATGTACGCCAGCTCCAGGTCGGCCAGCTCCTGCTCAGCCTGTTTGAGTTCATCGCTTTCCTTATCTTCAAGATAGTAAAGAACCTGATCCTTCTCCACAGTATCACCCTGTTTCACAGCCACGCTGGAGATCACTCTGGTATCCTTCACCATCACGCTGTAAGGGTCTGTGGCCTCCACATTCCCCGTTCCCCGTACCTTGGCTGTGATGGTGCCGTTCTGCACATACTGTGTCGCCACCTCTGGCAGGGAATAATTCATAATCGTATTGGAAAAAAAGGTAAGAATCAGCATAATTGTCAAAAAGATGATCGCCGCATTCTTTACCCATTCTCTTCTTTTCTTTCCTTCGTTCTCGTTCATCGCCTTATCCCTTCCGTTCTTGTTTCTATTCTGTTTCTTTTGACGCTTCCTGCCCTTAACCTTTAATACCGCCCTGATAGGTAATTCCCTCTACCAGATAATCCTCTCCGTACAAAAATACCAGAATAGGAGGCACCATATAGATGGTAGCCACTGCAAAAGCAAGGCCGATCTCCCCCGCGTTGATCTTTGAGAGAAATACGGAAAGCGGATGCTTTTCCTGATCCGATAACAGGATCAGTGGCTGCTCCACCATATTCCAGTAGTCTATAAAAAGCAAAATTGCAATGGAGCACATGGCTCCTTTACACAAAGGCATACAGATATTCTTAAAAATCTGCCACTCTCCGGCCCCGTCAATCTGGGCCGCCTCCATCATAGATACGGGAATCCTGCGCATATACTTGGTCAAAAGATACACTGCAAAAGGAGAAAAAATCCCGGGCAGCCAGATGGCCCAGTTGGTGTCCAGAAGATGCAGCCACTCGGATACCAGATAGTTGGGAACCAGCGTCACCTGATATGGCATCAGCATCAGAATAATGTATACAAAAAAGATAATCTCCTTGATCCTTCCCCGGTATCTGGTAAAGCCAAAGGAAGCCCCCGCCGCAACCAAAAGCTGAAACACCACAATGGGAATTACCAGAATAACGGAATTCCAAAACTTAAACAAGTATTCCGGACTTTTGAACAAAACCGTAATATACTGGCTAAAGGATACCATATCCGGAATAAATTTCAGATTCACCTTTTCCGCAATGTACATTTTCCCTCCGGTGTCGGTGGTGGCAAAAACCTGGCCGTAGTTGGAGGAAATCTCGGAAGCCGACATAAAGGAATTGGTCACGGTAAGCACAATCGGCATGAGAAACAGTACCGCAAAGCAGGCCGCCACCGTGGTGGCAATACAGACCCTTGCCAGATGTCTGGCGTCTCTGACCTTCTTCTTCCTTTTGACCTCTTTTTCCCAGCGATCCTCCGAAAGTTCCTTTAAGTTTTTCTTTGCAGACCATTTTTTCATCCTTCCACATCCTTTCCGAAATAATTCTCGGTGAGGAACAGGATACCGATAATAATCACCATGACGATCGCCATCATGATTGCCGCCGCCGACATTTTCTGGTAGTCCAGCCTGCTGAAGGTATTATTCATAAAATGCTGCAGCATATACATGGTGTCATAGGGATAATCTCCCTTCAAAAGATAGATTTCCCTGAAAACCTTAAAAGAGTTTATGAGGGACATAATCGTCACAAATAAAATGGTTGAGGACATATAGCGCAGCTTGATATGCCAGAAAATCTGAAAAGGAGTGGCACTCTCCAGCACCGCAACCTCAAGAATATCCTTGGGAATGCTGCTCAAGGCCGACATAAACAGAATCATGTTGTAGCCCAGATTTTTCCACAAAAAAAGAACCACAATCACCACCTGGGCAAAGGAGGAATTGAGCCAGTCCACCTTGTCTCTCTGAAAAAACACAAGAACCTCGTTCATCATCCCGTTATAATGAAACAATACCTGCCAGATCAGAACTACCGATGCAATGGGCACCATCATGGGACTCAGAAAAAACGTCCTGAACTGACTCCTGAAAGGAATTTTACTTTCCAGCATCATGGCCAGCATCAAAGACAGTATCACTGCCAGCGGCACCGCTACAAGAGAAAACGTCATGGTATTGCCGGCAGCCTGTTTAAAGGCGTTATTTTGGAACACCGAGACAAAGTTGTCAAAAAATACAAACTGCCTGCTGATGGGGTTATCCACCACAGAATAGAATATTACAATCATAAAGGGCAACACGAAAAACAGCAGTACTCCAAGAATACTGGGAAACAGGTATCCTGCGGATACCAGTTTCCCTCTGCGTGTTCTCGGACTGCTGCTTTTTTTGCTTTTATTCCCGGTGTTTCTTTTCTTAACTGTTTTCATTAACATAGATCTGAATCCTATTCTGAATAATCCCGGCCACATCCTTTGCCGTCTTCTGCCCCTTAAAGAAAGGTTCCGATTCCTCAGTAATAATATTCACAAGCTGTTCATCCACACTGCCGGATATTTTTTCCGCAGACTCAATGAGCTTTTTCACCGCATCCACTTCCTCCTGGGTGGCAGCCATGATCTCCATCTCAAAATCATCCCATCCCCAGGTCGTCTTGGGCTGTTCTACCTTATTTCCGTTCTCATCCTCATAATAATCCGGAGTCATATCCTCTTCAAACTGTTTCTCAAGGGAAGCTTTCCTGATCGGGAAGCCATAGCTGCTGTGGCCGGAAACAAGATTATCCTGATATTCCGCCGAGAGCAGAATCTGCATAAACTCCCAGGCCGCGTCCTTATTCTTTGACTTAGAAGCCAGTCCCATACAGCCTGCCGCGGGCTGGATCAGATTTCCTTTTCTCTCACTGTTGGGATACCCCAAAAAGGCAACCTTTTCCCCAAACATTCCTGTCAGCATCTGATACTCCTGTACGGAGCTGACGCTGGTATCCATCAGCAATATCTTATCGGACCGGATTCTGCTGGAAATTCCCTCTTCTTCCTGCTGATAATCGTATTCCTCCGGGAAATTAGCCGCAAATTCCAGTGTTTTCACAAAGTCTTCTCCGTCAAAAGAGCATTTGCCGCTTTCCCAGTCAATAAACTCATCTATATTATTGTAAATACAGTAATAGAATATACTGCTTCTGCTTCCGTAAGAGAATAAACTCTGAGGATCCTTATCCTCTGCAAATTCAAGCATTTCCTTAAGGGTCCATCCGGTCTGGTCTCCCACCTTGGAGGCCTTGGCCAGAGTGCTGTTCACATAGAAGTTTGGAAAGATTCCATAGAGTTTTCCGTCTTCCTCATAGGCCTTCATAATATTTTCAAGGTAATCCTCTTTGTGAATGCCGCTCTTTTCCATATAAGGATAGAGATCCTCCAGGATTCCCTTGCTCACATACATATGGAAATCCACATTACTTAAGCTGATAATATCCGGACAGTTGCTGGTGGTTAAATCCGCGTTGAACTGGGTAAGGGCTGTCTGATAGTCCTCTACGTTTTCTCCGTATTCCTTTACGGTAATCCGGTATTTTTCGTTGGTCTTGTTAAAATCTATGATCGCCTTCTTCACATTGCTGTCGATCCACATGGCTCCGTAGACAATTTTTTCTTTCTGAGGCACCTCGGAAGCCTTTTTCCTGCTCAGAAGAATCAGCTCGCAGGAGGTCGGCCCGTCGGCGTTGTAATCCCTTGTCACCGCCCACACGCGGCCGTCCGAAAGCTCCCCTTTCTGGGAAACGCTGTCACTGTTAATATCCACGTCGATCCACTTAAAGAGTGTCTCCTCTTCCCCCGTGGACAGATCCAAAACGGAAACCTGGCTGTTGCTGTTCACCAGCAGGCTTTTGGTAGAGCCGGTCATAAATTCCAGATTGCCGTACCCGTTGGCAATGCCCTCCACAGGATCTCCCAGCTTTTTGGCAGACAGATCCACCTTTCGAAGCTCCAACCCGTTTCCCCCATAGAGGGAGACATACACGTCCCCTTCCTTTGAGGCCGTCATACCGTTGATCCAGTTATCCACACTGATGTCGCAGATTTTGTTTGCGCTCTGGTCTACCACATGAATCCCTTTATCGCCGTCGCTCAAATAAATATTTCCCTGACTGTCCATACAGAAATTCTGCACATAAGCATTCTCCGCATCCTCAAAGATCTGGCTGATCTCCTTTTTGTCCTTCACGGAGCCGTCCTCGCCGGACACGGTCCACATTTCCAGCCTGGAAGTGTAATTCATCGGCTCTCCGTTCTCATCCTCCTCATAGGAATAGGAGTTTACGATCATAAGAAGATTTCCGTCTGTCCCCTGGGCCATACCATTAATACTGCTGTTCTCGTCAAGGGCAAGAGAAAGGGCCTGCCCCTTCTTTTCCGTCAAGTCATATTTATACAGAAAGTTGGAGGTTTCTCCTGTCTCATCGTCCCAGGACACGGCGTTTAAAAATACATAGTTCCCTGCCGAAGTCACAGAATTAATGTAATTACACTCAATATCCATCTCCAGATATTCCGGCACATACACATATCCGTTATTGTCCTCCACGCTGCCGCCCTCTTTCCCACATCCCCAGAGCATTGCCAAAAGGGCAGTTAACGCTATCGCTATAAGTTTTCTCTTATTCATCTTTATACCTCTGATCTTGTATCCGTATTCTCATCTACCTACAAACTATAGCACAATCCCCCTTGAGAAACAACGCGAATAATCTTAATTTTTTCCTAAGCCATCGCCTCGCCTAATTTTTGAAGCTGTGAATCGGCGCAGGGATTCTACCGCCCCGGCTTATAAACTCCCGACACGAAAAACCGTTCACCGGCATAATCGGCGCATACCCCAAAA
Source organism: uncultured Lachnospiraceae bacterium (assembly GCA_910579425.1). Taxonomy (GTDB): domain Bacteria; phylum Bacillota; class Clostridia; order Lachnospirales; family Lachnospiraceae; genus Suilimivivens. The sequence goes on from CAJTVL010000015.1 coordinate 34,029, forward strand.
GACCTCCGAATTCCACGGTTTCTCCCACGCCTTTTCCGATTACAGGGATAATACGCACCGCCGTGGTTTTCTGATTTACCATTCCGATGGCCATCTCGTCGGCGATCATCCCCGAGATGGTATGGGCTTTCGTATCTCCGGGTATGGCGATCATGTCAAGGCCCACGGAGCACACGCAGGTCATTGCCTCTAACTTTTCCAGAGTGAGGGCTCCTGCTTCCACCGCGTCGATCATCCCCTGATCCTCGCTGACGGGAATGAAAGCCCCGCTCAGGCCGCCCACATAGGAGGATGCCATGACGCCCCCTTTTTTCACCTGATCGTTTAAAAGGGCAAGGGCCGCAGTGCTTCCCGGCGCCCCTGCATATTCCAGCCCCATTTCACACAGAATATCCGCCACGCTGTCCCCGATGGCCGGAGTAGGCGCAAGCGACAAATCTACAATTCCAAAAGGGACCCCCAGACGTCTGGATGCCTCCTGGGCTACAAGCTGCCCCACACGAGTCACCTTAAAGGCGGTTTTTTTGATAGTTTCGCAGAGAACTTCAAAATTCTCTCCGCGAACCTTGCTGATCGCATTCTTCACCACCCCGGGCCCGCTGACCCCCACATTAATGATCCTGTCCGCCTCGGTTACCCCGTGAAACGCCCCTGCCATAAAGGGATTGTCATCCGGCGCGTTACAGAAAACCACCAGCTTGGCGCAGCCAAGAGAGTCCTGCTCACTGGTATACTCCGCGGTCTGCCGGACAATCTCTCCCATGAGCTTTACGCCGTCCATGTTGATTCCCGTCCGGGTAGAGCCCAAGTTTACGGAGCTGCACACCCGCTCGGTTTGGAAGAGGGCAAGAGGAATGGAACGGATCAAAAGCTCGTCCGCCTTCGTCATTCCCTTGGAAATCAGGGCCGAGTAGCCCCCGATAAAATTTACTCCCACCTTCTTTGCCACACTGTCTAAGGTTTTTGCAATGGACGCAAAGTCCTGGATTGTTTTGCAGGCCGCCCCGCCGATCAGTGCGATGGGGGTCACCGAAATTCTCTTATTTACAATGGGGATTCCGAATTCCCCGGCGATTTCCTCCCCGGTTTTTACCAGATCCTTGGCGGCGTCAAAAATCTTTTGATAGATTTTTTCTTTCAGCCGTTCCAGATCGGAATCAATACAGTCCAACAGGCTGATTCCCAGCGTAATCGTCCTCACATCCAGATTTTCCCTGGTAATCATCTCATTGGTTTCCACTACCTCAAATAAATTTATCATGTCAATACCCAAGCCCTTTCCGCAGCTTTTTACTTTACATGCCGATTTCGTCCGCCCTCCGGAACGCGTTCGAAAAATGCTTTAGATTCTGTGCATTTTATCAAAAATTTCTTCCCTCTGACACTTGATGTCCACGCCGATTTCCGCCCCCAGGGCGTTAAGTTCCTTTGCCATGTCTCCAAAGCCCTTTGTCATCATGCCCGTGTCCACGATCATCATCATATTAAAGTATCCCTGTACAATGGTCTGGGAAATATCCAGAATATTAATTTTGTTTTCCGCAAGGTAAGTGCAGACCCTTGCTATAATCCCCACCGTGTCCTTGCCAACCACTGTAATTACTGTCTTATCCATGTCAAACCTCTTCTCCTTTCAAAATAGGGTAACGATAAATATTTTTATAATGATATTGCCGCAGAGGGCTTGCTTCTGGATGCCACATACAGGGGGAAATCCAAAAAGCCAGGCTGCGGCCGTTTCCTTTCATCCTCCTGCCCTGCGCAGGCCATGGTTACCTCCACCCGCACCGCTTCATAGGCAAGCTCCGGCAAATTGTTCTCCTGGCTCAAATGCCCCAAAACCACTGCCTTAAGCCCCTCATGAAGAAGCCGGCACAGAAGCTGTCCCGCACTCTCATTGGAGAGGTGCCCCCGGTCCCCCAGAATCCTCTGCTTTAAGTAATACGGATAACGCCCTACCTGCAGCATATTCACATCATGATTCGCCTCCAGCAAAAGAGCGTCCATCCCCTTCAGGGATTCCACAGTATAATCATTGTAGGTACCCAGATCCGTGACAATTCCCACTTTCTTCTTTCCATGGGAAATCCGGTAAGCCACCGGCTCCGCCGCGTCGTGGGAGATGGCGACAGGGTTACAGGTCAAATCCTTGATGACTACCTTTTCGTCCGCCCGGATGACATGGAACAGCCCGTCAGGCAGCTCCCCCACGGAAGAAGTGTTTTTGATCGCTCCAATGGTTCCGGCCGTGGCATAAATCGGCACGGAATATTTTCTGCCCAGAACTCCCAGCCCCGCAATATGATCCGCGTGCTCATGAGTGATCAATATCCCATCAATATCTTTCATGGAAAGCTCCAGTCCTTTCAGCCCTTCCTCCGTCCTTTTCCCGCTGATTCCCACATCCACCAGAAGGTGGGTGGCCTCCGATCCCACATAAATACAGTTTCCGCTGCTTCCGCTGGCAATACTACAAATTCTCATATGGCACGAATCCTCTCTTCTATCTCCCTGCAGGCGCTCTCCAGGCTCTCTGAGTTATTGATTACCAGCTTACAGTGCCTCCTGTATTCCTCTTCCTTTAGCTGAGAACGGAAAATGGCAGTAATCTTTTCATCCGAGTAGCCTCTCTTTTCTTTCAGGCGCCTGCGCCGCACCTGCTCATCCGCATAAATATACCACATTTCATCTACGATTTCCAAATATCCCTTCTCGATCAGAAGAGCCGCCTCCAGAAACAGAAAATCCTTTTTCCCTTCCGCCCGTTCCCTGGCAATCTCATCCAAAATAAGCTGCCTGACCGCCGGATGAATAATGTCGTTTACTTTTTCCAGCAATTCTTTGGACTGAAAAATCTCTGCCGCCATTTTATTTCTGTCGATCCTGCCGTCCTCATTCAGAATATCAGGGGACAAAAGGGCAACCAGCGTATCATAACAGGGGCCTCCCGGCTCCTTCACCTGATGGGCCGCCTCATCTGCCAGAATCACCCTGCAATTATAGTTTTCCTTTACAAAGGAAAGCAACGCGGATTTTCCGGAACCCACGCCGCCTGTAATTCCAATTACTTTCATAGTAAACCCCCATTTCGTTTTGCCGATACCTTCCTATATGAAAGGGGGTTTACTATGAACCCTCCGGGGGATGCACACAAAATGCCAAATGCAGGCATTTTGGCGCTGTACGGTCTGCGCAGCAAGTGCGCAGACCTGCCGTAAGAATTCGATATTTTCATCGTAAACCCCCATGCCGCCCGCTACTTTGCCTCGTACCAGTCGCTTCCCTCGTGCAGATCGATTTCAAGGGGCACGGAAAATTCCGCAGCCCGGCTCATCTCCTCCTCCAGAATCGCCCTTACCGAAGCGGCCTCCTCCCGGACGGTTTCGATCAAAAGCTCGTCATGAACCTGCAGGATCAGCCTGGATTTGAGCCCCTCTCGCTTTAATCGCCGGTAAACCCGTACCATGGCAATCTTAATCACATCCGCCGCCGTTCCCTGAATGGGAGAATTCATGGCGACTCTCTCTCCGAAGGAGCGCTGCATAAAGTTGGAGGAAGCAAGCTCCGGCACCGGTCTTCTTCTCCCAAACAGGGTCGTGGAATACCCCTTTTCTCTGGCCTCCTTTACGGAATCGTCCAAAAAGCCCTTCACTCCGGGATAGGTGGCGAAATATTGCTCAATATATTCCGCCGCCTCCTTTTTGGTGATGCTCAGTCCCTGGCTTAAGCCAAAGGAGCTGATTCCGTATACGATTCCGAAATTCACCGCCTTTGCGTTGCGCCGCTGTAAATCCGTCACCTCCTCGAAAGGAATATGGAACACTTGGGAAGCAGTGGTTCTGTGAATATCCGCATGCATTTTGTAGGCTCCGATGAGCTGCTCGTCCCCGGACATATGGGCCAGGATCCGCAGTTCGATCTGGGAATAATCCGCATCCGTAAAAAGGCAGCCCTTCTTTGGAACAAAGACCTTACGGATTTTTCTCCCCAGTTCCATACGCATGGGAATATTCTGCAGATTAGGGTCTGTGGAGCTGATACGGCCTGTGGCGGTAATGGTCTGATTAAAGGTGGTGTGGATTCTCTGATCCTCCCCGATAAAAGCGGAAAGCCCCTCCGCATAGGTGGATTTCAGCTTGGCAAGCCCCCGGTATTCCAGTACATCCGCCACAATAGGATACTCTTCCGATAGCTTTTCCAGCACATCTGCCGCCGTGGAATAGCCGGTTTTGGTCTTCTTGCCGCCGGGAAGCTTTAATCTCTCGAAAAGGATTTCTCCGAGCTGTTTCGGCGAATTAATGTTGAACTCGGCTCCCGCCTGCTCGTAAATCTTCTGCTCCAGCTCCCCGATCCGTCCGGTAAGGGCATCCCCGTAAGCTTTCAGTTCCTGGGGCTTTACTAAAATTCCTTCCTTTTCCATATCATAGAGCACATAGGTAAGGGGCATTTCAATCTCCCTCATAAGAGGCTCCATGCCGCTCTCCTCCAGCTTTTGGCGAAGCGCCGGGGCCGCCGCTAGGCTTACATAAGCCTGGAAACAGGCATACTCCAAAAAAGCCTTCGGTTCCTCCGAAAGTGCCTGGGATAAGGATTTTTTGCCAAAGCGCTCTGACCGCTCCTGAATCGTGATTCCTAAATACTCGCCCGCCACATCCGCCATGGTATAATCGTTTTTCAGCGGGTTTAAAAGATAGGCGGCCAGAATCACGTCAAAAAACCGCTCTGTCTCATCACACTGCAAAAAATCGTAGGCGTTTTTGATGTTTCCGCAGGAGACTTTCACCTTGCAGGCAAGCTCATGAATCTTTTCTTTTAAATAGCCCTCTGTGATCAGACCGCCCTTTACCGCAAAGGCGCATTCCGTTCCAAATGCCAGGGAAATTCCCACAAGCTCTCCCTTTGCTCCCTGCTCTTTCAGGACGGCAAATCCCACCTCCTGTGCCTTTTCGGCCCTTTCAAAAAGCGCCTCCACATCCGCAAGCTCCTCTGCCCTGCAAAAACGGGAGGTAAGTTCTTCGTTGGATGCTCCGCCGCCCGCCTGGTTTCCAAAACGGGACAGCATATTTTTAAATTCCAGTCTTTTGAAAATGGTATAGGCTTCCTGTGTGAAGAAGTCCGCCACCCTGGCCTCCTCAAAGGAAAACTCCAAAGGGCTCTCCACGTTAATGGTTGCCAGAACCTTGCTCAAATCTGCCAGTTCTTTATGATTCTGTAAGGATTCCCTGATGGACTTTTTGGAGATTTCATCGATATGGGCATATATATTTTCCAGAGAGCCAAACTGCACCATCAGCTCGGTGGCGGTCTTTTCCCCTACCTTGGGTACCCCCGGGATATTATCGGCGGTATCTCCCATAAGCGCCTTTAAGTCAATAAACTGAATGGGGTTCACCCGGTATTTCCTCTCCACGTCGGCGGCATAGTAATCCTCGATCTCCGTCTTTCCCCCTTTGGTCTTGGGAATTCTGATCTTAATATGATCCGCAGCCACCTGCAGTAAGTCACGGTCGCCGGATACCAGGGATACCTCCATTCCCTCCTTCTGCGCCCGCTTCGCCAGGGTTCCTAAAATATCGTCCGCCTCAAGCCCTGCCTGCTCCATTATTTTAATTCCCATAGCCCCTAAAACTTCCTTGAGTACAGGCACCTGCTCCCGCAGCTCTTCGGGCATGGGCTTTCTGGTTCCTTTATACTCCTTATAAATTTCGTGCCGGAAGGTAGGCGCATGGACGTCAAAGGCCACTGTCAGATAATCCGGGCTCTCTTCCTCCAGGATTTTGAAAAGAATATTCAAAAAGCCATACACCCCATTGGTGTGAAGGCCTTCGCTGTTGGTAAGATCGGGCACTCCGTAAAACGCCCGGTGCAGAATACTGTGTCCGTCGATCAGTACGAATTTCTTCATGATAGCAACCATGCCTTTCCCTCTCCTGCCGGCTTTGAGCCGCAGGCACAAATTTGTGTGTTTCTTTTCCCCGGCGGCTTTTAAAGCAGCGCAAAAAGCAATATAATCAGAACCGTGCCTGTCAGCGCCACAAGACCCTCTAACAGATACAAAAAGCGCTGCATATTCTCCCGCCGCCACAGGGCGTGCTCCGCTTCCTCCATCTGAAAGTCCAGCTCGTTTTTCAGATCAAACACATTTCCTGCCTCTAACCTGGATAAGCCTTCCAACACCAGAAACTGGATGGAAAGCTCCTCCTCGCACTCCTTGCATTGCTCTATATGCTCCAGGAATTCCCGCAGATCATCCGTGTCCAGATCATCCTCAAGGAATAACGGAATCGTTTTCTCCACTTCTTTACATGTCATAGCAGTTCCTCACCGTAATGCGTTTACAGGAAACCACCCTGAAATACATTGTTCCGCTTTTTTCCGCAAGCAGCGTATGCCCGCTTACCTAAATATACACTAAAACAGGGGCAAAGTAAACAACAGTATTTTCGCCCAACGGCAGACACGCCAACAATAAAAAACCGTCCAATCCACACTCACCTTCTGTTCAAATACATTTGCCTGAAAGGTAAATATTTCCTTAAGGCTCTCCACAAACAATCCTTGATCCACGCCTCCGACGTCGCTGTTCATGTGATCCAACAGCCCGCTCAGCAATGCCCTGCGGAATAATATTGTGACACAGCTGGCCGGAAATAAGTTGCAAAAAGTCTGAACTCCCTCCGAAAATTGGGAATATTGATGGTGGTAGATTTTCCTGTCCCATTTTCCCCAAGAAAAGCGAAAAGTTCCCCCTCTTTTACAGCAGGAATACAAGAGCATTGTTCGGGCACTCCCTCCTCCAAATATCCCGGCCCTGTTTTTTGCTATTCATATTGTATCATATAATGGAATAGTTATCTATCTGTAAATACGGGTATTAATTTCATATTGACAACCAAAATATATACTGTTAAAATCATACAAAATATAAAGGAAAGACAGGCCATGATTGAATTTTTAATTTCCATGAACAGAATGAACCAGCAACAGCAGCTTATTGTCCAAATTGACAATAGGCCTTTTCGGCTGCGTTCATAGCAAATGTCTTATCCTGGTTAATCTAAACCGAACGGCCGAAAGCTTGATACAAGTTTTTGGCCGTTTTTTTGCGCAGGCCCGCATAAGGAAATTTGCTGCTGACGCAGCATACTGGCCGCGCGGCGAGTAGGGATAAAAACCTTCCCTGCTCGATTGTGTCAGGACGCATAGATGAAATGGTTGGAAGGAGGGAAATCATGCCGGAACAGTCAGAGCTTCCCCAACAAAATGAAAAGCAGATCGTAAGTGATAAATAAAAGAAAGGAACAAGATCGTATGACAAATAAGCGTTTCACTCCAAATGAACGTCCAACTTTTCCTAAACGGGCGATTGTCACGGCAGGTATGCCTTATGGAAATAAAAACTTACATTTCGGACATGTAGGCGGTATGTTTATACATGCAGATATTTTTGCCCGGTTTTTAAGAGATCGAATTGGAAAAGATAATGTAATCTTTCTTTCAGGAACAGACTGCTATGGCTCTCCTATCATGGAAAGCTATCGCAAGCTGCAGGAAGCAGGGTATGAAGGAACTTTGGAAGATTATGTGCGTGTTAACCATGAGAATCAGAAGAAAACCCTGGAAAACTATGGTATCAGCCTGGATTTCTTTGGAGCATCGGCCCTGGGAGAAGCAGGCTCGATTCACAAACTGGTATCAGCGAAAGTGTTTCACACTTTATACAAAAACGGCTATATTAAGAAAATGTCCATGCCTCAGTTTTATGATGAAGAAAAAAAGATGTTTCTAAACGGAAGACAAGTAACAGGAAAATGCCCTATACCGGGATGCACCTCGGAAAAAGCGTATGCCGATGAGTGTTCATCAGGACATCAGTTTATGCCTTCGGAGCTGATTGATCCCGTCAGCCTCTTATCAGGCAAAAGGCCTGTTCTCAGAGATGTGGAAAACTGGTATTTTGATTTAGAATATTGCATTCACGCAATAAAGGATTATAATGATTTCCTGCGGGAAAATACAAATACGCGTAAGTATCAGTTAGAAACCGTAGAAGAATTTTTGAAAAAGCCCCTGATATATGTACCAAGAAAGTATATAGGTGACCTGGCAGAATTGGCGGCAAAGCTGCCCCCTCATAAATTAAGCAACGAGGAAAAAAAGCTTTTTGTCGTGTTTGAATTTGAAAATCTGGACGACCGTGATAAGGCAAAAAGCATATTAGAAGTCTGTGGCATCCATTATACTTGTGGAAAAACGCTGGTTCCCTTTCGGCTGTCCGGTAATGTGGACTGGGGTGTACCGTTCCCGGAATGTGAGGGATTAAAAAATCTCACTTTCTGGGTGTGGCCAGAATCGCTCTGGGCTCCGGTTTCTTTTACGATAGCATATTTGAGAAAGCAGGAAAAGGAAGAAGATTTATCCAGGTGGTGGTATGATGATGAAGCTGCCGTTTATCAGTTCATTGGGGAAGATAACATTTACTTTTATGCCATTGCCCAGACAGGATTGTTTACAGGATTACAGGTTCCCAAATGGGAAACTCCGGATATGGAGAAAGTACATTTATCTCACATCATTGCTAACCGGCATTTACTGTACATGGATACAAAGGCCAGCAGCAGCTCCGAATTAAAGCCTCCTACGGCAGACGAACTGCTTGATTATTACACCAGGGATCAACTACGGATGCATTTTATGAGCCTTGGTCTGTCGTCAAAAAGTACAGGTTTTAAACCGCAAGCGTTTATGAAAGAAGGGTGCCGTTCTGATCCGGATATGGTTCTGAAAGATGGCAATTTAATCACCAATGTATTTAACCGTTTGATCCGAACCTGCTTCTATGCCATTCAAAAGGATTTCGGTGGAAAAATCCCCGGTGGCGAAGTGAGTGAACGGATAAGAATTATCGCAGAGAAAGCAGTTCTCGATTATGAACGTTATATGTATAACCATGAATTCCATCGCATCTCCTATGTTTTAGATGATTTTATCCGGACAATAAACAAGCATTGGGTGAACAATATTAAGATTGCAGATGCCGCAAATGATATCAATTTCAGAAAGCAGCTTGTTATTGATTGTTTTTATGCCTGTAAGGTCATAGCAATTCTCGTTCACCCAATTGCACCGGAAGGCTGTGAAATGTTTAGAGAATATTTGAATTTGGGAGAGGAGCTTTGGGACTGGAATCATATATTGGAGCCTGTTACCTTTTATATTTCAGATTTGGAGAGCCATAAACTTAAATACCTGGAACCCAGAGTAGATTTCTTTAAAAAGCATGCTTGCCAACTGGCGGCGCAAATATCATAGGAGAAACTGCCTACCCCTCCACCAACTCCCCCAGCGTCCCAAAGGAATAGCCCATCTCCTCCCACCTTGTCAAGAGCTCATCCAATATCTCCCCGTTTGTCTGGGAGGTGTTATGCAGCAGCACGATTGCCCCCGGATGAATACGCTTTGTCAGCTTGTCCAGAGACTCCTCGCGGCTGGGCTGATCGTCGGTAATCCAGTCCACATGGGCAAGGCTCCAGAAGATCGTGTAATAGCCAAGCTCCTGGGCCATCTCCAGATTTTTTGTATTGCACTTTCCCTGGGGCGGCCTGTAAAAAGGGGAAAGCTCCGCGCCGGTAATCTCCTGAAACAGATTCGCCACGTCATCCACTTCCTTCTGAAAGGAGGGAAGGTCGGAGATCGCCGACATATCCGGATGGTGGTAGGTATGATTCCCCACCGTGTGGCCCTCCTCCACCATGCGCTTTACCATGTCCGGAGCGGTCTCCAGAAAATGTCCCACCACAAAGAAAGCGCCCGGCGCATTGTGCTTTTTCAGGGCGTCCAGAATAGGCGCCGTGTTTCCGTTTTCATAACCGCAGTCAAAGGTGAGATAGATCACCTTCTCGTCGCCGCCTCCCACAAAATAAGCGTCATACCACAAGAGGTCTTCGGCGGAAGCATTTCCTGTGGGGGCAGTGCTTGACTCGCCAAAGGAAAGCCCCCAATCCTCGGTGGCCAGCGTAAGAGTCCATCCCTCCGGCCTGTCCCTGACCTGGGCTGGGGGCACTTTGCCGGGCTCTTCTTCCGATGCGGCGCTGCCGTCCTTTCCATTTCCAGCCCCATCACCCGATTCCTGATCGGCCGGTATTTCATCGGCCGGTACACCGTCCGTTGACCTGCCATCCTCCGCAGTCTCTTCCTCCAAAGGAATTTTTTCGACTTTCACCTCCGGCACCTCTTCTGCCGCTTCCCTCGAATTTCCACATCCGGCCAGACAGGTTCCATATCCGGCCAGGCAAATCGCCAAAATCAAGAAAGGCAATAATCGTTTTGTTCTTTTTATCAGTTCTTTTGCATACTTCATCACATAGTCCCCCGCGTCTTTTTTTACGGCAGGAAAGAGCGCTTGGGGCTTTCCTGCCTTTTTTGCCGTTTTCTGTCGGCATGGATTCTATTATAAAACAGGGTTGCATCAAAGTTGCATCATAGTCTGAAAGCCTCCCGTTTTAATAAATTTTTATTTCGTCTTAGAGGAAACAAGTATAGGTACAGCCCCTCTAATCGGGGTTATACCGCCTAACCGATAAATCCTACTCCATTTCAAACACGGGAATACTGTCAATAGGGGCCTGGACACAGACCACTCTCCCGCCCTCATAGCTTTTGCCGTCCCGGAAATCCTTCCAGCTTCCCGCAGGAAGATAAACCTCCCTCTCCCGCTGTCCGGCATTTAAAATCGGGGCAACCAGATACTTAGAGCCGAACATATACTGATCGGACAGATTCCAGCATCTTTCATCCTCCGGGAATTCATAAAACATGGTACGCATCAGAGGCGCACCGTTTTCACTTGCCTCCTTCATCAGCGTCTCGATATAAGGCTTTAAGGCAAGTCTTTTTTCCAGCCATGTCTTCATGATGGCAAAGGCATCCTCCCCATAACTCCACAGCTCGTTGGGCTGCCCGGTATAAAGGCTTCCGCCCCCGTACTCCTTGTCCGAAAGCGGCGGTATGTTGTGGGGGCCCCGGTCACCGTGCATCCGCAAAACCGGGCTGAACACCGCAAACTCGAACCACCGGAGAAGAAGCTCCTTAAACTCCACACTGGCTGCGTCTGCGGTCATAAAGCCGCCAATATCCGTGGTCCACCAGGGAATCCCCGCAAGTCCCATATTCAGGCCTGCGCTGAGCTGATCCCTTAAAGATTCAAAGGTGCTGGGTACATCTCCGGACCAAATCAGCGCCCCAAATTTCTGGCTTCCCACCCAGCCGCTCCGCACCAGATGAAGCATTTCCTCTTCTTTACCGTTTTCCCTGATCCCGTCATAAAAGGCCTGAGTGAACATTTTGGGATAAATATTGCTGACCTCCAGGGCACAGCCCAGATCATAACGATAGTTATCGAAATCATAAACCGCATAATCCGGCTCTGCGTTGTCCAGCCAGAACATGTCGATGCCATAATCGAAATAATTCTTTTTGCACTTTTCCCAGATATATTCTCTGGCCTCTGGGTTTGTCACATCAATTTCCAGACAGTCGCCCTGGAAATCATAGGTCTGCGTACTGCCCCTCTCTGTGCGGATCAAAAGGCCCCTGTCAAAAAGCTCGCTGAAATGGATGCTCTTTTTATCCACGGAGGGCCATACGGACACCATCACTTTGGTTCCCATGGCATGGAGTTCCTGACACATAGCTTTGGGATCGGGCCAGTATTCGGGGTCAAACTGCCAGTCTCCCTGCCTGGTCCAGTGGAAAAAGTCGATCACGATCACATCCAGATGGATCCCCAGTTCCCGGTACTTCCTCGCCACCGAAAGCACTTCCTCCTGGGTGCGGTAGCGGAGTTTGCACTGCCAGAGTCCCAACAAATTTTGAGGCATCACAGGCGCACGTCCTGTCACCGCCGTATAATTTTTGACAATGTCCTTGGGAGTATCGCCCACGGTGAGCCAATAGTCCATTTCCTTTGTGGCCTCTGCCTGCCACTGAGTATAGTTTTTCCCAAAGCAGGCGCGCCCCACGGCAGGATTGTTCCACAGGAAGCCATAGCCAAGGCTGGACAGCGCAAAGGGAATACTGATCTGGGAATTGCGCTGGGCAAGCTCCAGCACACAGCCTTTCAAATCCAAATAGGGCTGCTGGTACTGTCCCATTCCGTAAAGTTTTTCGTTGTCATTGCTCTCAAAGCGCACCGTAAGCCCGTAATCACCGCCTGCGATAGGTTTGTAATCCCTTCCCACAATCTTAAGGCAGCAGCTCTCTTTGCTTTCCGTGCCAAAATAATTCCGGTAATATTCACGCAAAAACAGCTTTCCGTCCCGATAAAAAGAAATAACACCCGCTCCGTTTACCCTGATTTTCAGTCTGCCGTTTTGGATGGTAGCGTAACTTTGCATCTGAAGCTCCCCCGAGTCAGTGTCGGCCTCGGCACTGTCTGTTCCATCGCCTTTCTTCCCGTCGGGCAGGCTGATAAAAATTTCCGCTTTCCTCTGTTCTTCCGGCACATCCTCTGTCAGCGCCCAATCTCTTTCCGTAAACTCCCGATAACGCGACGCCCTTACCCGGAGGGAATCCGCGCCCCAGGCCTCAATCCTGAGCCTTTCTCCCTGGTGGGACACTAATAACACATGATTTTTCTCTTCAAATCTCATATTCTTAACCTCTTTTCCACGCATTCCTGCGTATAGCGGCCTGTTACAGGACCAGTCCTTTGTATAGGCCCGTAACAGGCTATGGGATTATATCATCCCGGCCAGCTCTTTTAAGCTGTCATTTTTGAGAAATACCGGGATCACATCCAGGGGAGCCTTTACCCTGATGGTCTGCCCGCCCTCATATACGGTTTTGTCGTGGGCATCCGTCCACTTTGCCCCTTTCGGAAGATAAACCTCCCTCTCATAGCTGTCCTGGTACAAAACAGGGGCAACCAAGATCTCGCTGCCGTACATATACTGCTCTTTCATATCCCAGCAGCAGGACTGCTCAGGGAATTCATAAAACATAGGCCGCATCACAGGACGCCCCAAAGTATGCGCTTCCTCCATAAGTCTTCTGGTGTAGGGACGCATGGCTTCCCGGAAACGGATATATTTCACCAGTGTGTCCGTATTTTCCTCCCCATAGCTCCATACCTCATTGTCGGCTCCGGTGGGATTCATCACTTCCCCGGCCTTGTTTATGATGGGGGCAGAGGGCGACCTGTCTCCATGCAGACGCATCACAGGGCAAAAGGCGCCCCACTCAAACCAGCGGATAAAGAGCTGTCGGAAGGCTTCCTCTTTCGGATTTCCGCCGGTAAAGCCTCCAATATCCGTAGTCCACCAGGGAATCCCTGCAATCCCCATATTCAGCCCCGCACACACCTGCCTGCGCAGGGTTTCCCAATTGGAATGGATGTCTCCGCTCCAAACAAGGGCCCCATAACGCTGGCTCCCTGCCCAGGCGCACCGGAGCAGGTTTACAATCTTCTCCTGTCCCTGGGCCTGCATTCCCTCATAAAAGGTACGGGCATAGGCCTGGGGATAAATATTCCCCACCTGGGCCACGGATCCCTGATAATAACGATAGTTATCAAAATCATACCCTGTGTACTCCGGTTCCGCCTCATCCAGCCAGAAGATTTTGATCCCCTTATCATAATAGTTCTTCTTACATTTTCCCCATACATAAGCTCTGGAGCGGGGATTAGTGGCGTCATAGAAGGTGCTGTTCCCGTTATAAAGCATGGCAATGTCCACGCCCTTATCCGCTTTGACTAAAAGCCCCTGCTGTTTCATCTCCTGGTAGTTTTCGCTCCTCACATCCACCTGGGGCCACACCGACACCATCAGCTCGATCCCCATTTCCGTAAGCTCCCGCACCATCGCATCCGGATCCGGAAAAAATTCCTCGTCGAAGCGGTAATCCCCCATCCTTGGCCAGTGGAAGAAATCGCAGACGATCACGTCGATGGGAATATTTCTCCTTTTATACTCCCTTGCCACGGAAAGAAGCTGTTCCTGATTCCAGTAACGCAGCTTGCATTGCCAAAAGCCCATGCCATACTCCGGCATCATGGGGGCTTTTCCGGTTGCATCGGCATAGGAACGCTCGATCTCATCCGGCGTATCTCCCGCCGTGATCCAATAATCCATCTGCTTCGTGCTCTCCGCATACCATTCCGTGGTATTGCCCCCGAAGCTCACCCGCCCTATGGCAGGATTATGCCACAAAAACCCGTATCCCAGACTGGAAATCACAAAGGGTACGCTTGCCTGGGAATTTCTGTGGGCCAGCTCCAGATTGCAGTTCTTCACATTCAGCAAATCCTGCTGGTACTGCCCCATTCCATAAAGCTTTTCGGAAGGGTCGGAGGCAAAGGTTACCGTCAGCCTGAAATCCCCGCCGATGATGGGTTTAAAAAAGCGGTTCTTTTTGTTCAGCGCACCGCCGCTCCCTGCTTCTTTCAGCAACAGCTCTCCCTTCTGGTTGTAAAAGGCAATATCGCACTCATGATTCCATGGATTCACCGTAAAAACCGCCGTAATCTTGCCATTTTCGATCCTTGCAGAATATTCCTCTACACTGATCTTTACTTCCTTCTGCGTTGTCCCATCCAGAGGAAGCAGCGCAAAGTCCGTATCCTCCACCTCGCCCAAAACAACGGCGCGCACCCGCAGGCTGTTCTCTCCCCAGGGCTCAATGCGAAGCGCCTCTGCGTCCCATCGATATACAAGGGCGTTTCCCTCTTGTTTCATTGTGTTCATTCCTGCCTCCGTTCCGCCGCCTGCCGGCGGCTTTTTTTACAAAATGTTTTTCAAATTTGTGGTTGTATCGAATCTTCGGTTTGCTATAATAAAAATATAATGACTGAAAAAGGGATTTTCTTTAACTGAATTGATAATTATTAACACGATTTTGATGTTATTGGCTGAGAACGCCGGGAGGAACTATGGCAGACAAATTTCTGCAAAATTATGACCTTTTGAAAGAGCTGATGCCCCACGGAAATATGATGTTTCCCCTTACCGTCCATGAGGTAGAAACGGATGTTCGTTCTGCGGAACGGGTAGGCTGCCACTGGCACGACGAATTTGAAATTCTGGCGGTAACCTCCGGCACGGCGCAGATCCGTGTAGGTGAAAAAAGCTATGATGCGGAAAAAGGCGATATTGCCTTTGTTCCCGCTGACCACCTCCATATGGTGATCGCCCGGGAAGGCTCGCCCTTTTCCTTTCTCGCGGTGGTTTTTCATCCCTCCTTTTTAAGCAGCTATTCCAACGATACCATCCAGCAGCAATACTTGGACGGCGTATGGACCGGCAAAACCCTGTTTCCGGAGCTCCTTTCCTCAAAATCCTCCGCTTCCCGGCAGGTATTTGGGCTTCTTGAGGAAATCAGCCGGACTTTTTCCCATAAGGAGCCCGGTTTTGAACTGCTGATCAAAGCCAGGCTTTTTGAAATCTGGTATCTTCTTTTTACCCATGCAGCACAAAAAGAGGATCGCACGGCCAAAAACGATGACTACCGTACCATCCTCACAAAATCCATCATTGAATATATCAAAGAACACTATGAAACAGGGCTTTGCCTGTCGGAGCTGTCCCAAAGGTTCAATATCAGTGAAGGACATCTATGCCGATTTTTTAAATCCATGACCAAAATGTCCATCCTGGAGTACACCAATGCCTACCGCGTAAGCGTAAGCGCCAGCCTGCTTCGGGAAACCTCATTAGGTATCGGAACCGTGGCAGGCATGACCGGCTTTAATAACATTAGCTATTTTAACAAAATATTCCGCCGGTTCATGCATATGACGCCCTCCCAGTACAGACATTTATCCCTGCCTGAGGACACGCTTTTACAGTAAGCAAAATCATTTGCAGCAGGCAATGACTGTCAAACCGCTTTATTTTTCCAGCTTCCTTTTTTGTAAAAGAAGAAAGTAATGACCGCGCCCATGATCCAGGAAACCAGAAGGGAAATGAACACACTCTCCTGTCTGCCCCCCGGGAACTGTTCTGACCTGGTGAGAAACGCAAGACCATAGGCAACCGGCACACGGATCAGTATGGTGGT
Source organism: uncultured Lachnospiraceae bacterium (assembly GCA_910579425.1). Lineage (GTDB taxonomy): Bacteria > Bacillota > Clostridia > Lachnospirales > Lachnospiraceae > Suilimivivens. The sequence continues at coordinate 50,085 of CAJTVL010000015.1, forward strand.
TGCAATGGAGATCCACATAGGGGTCACCGTATCTCCCGCGCCGCGCATGACGCCGGAAAGTCCCTGGGTAACTGCCATGGCAATATAGCCCACCGCAAGAATACCCATCATCTCACGGCTTAAATCCACCAGTTCCGGTGTCTTTGTAAAGATTCCCATCAGCGCCTTTCCAAAAATCAGAATCAGGGAGGTGAGCACAATGGACACGCCCATGGCAATGGCGGTACCCTGCCTGGCTCCCTTTTCCACTCTGTCATATCGTTTGGCCCCCACGTTCTGTCCGGCATAGGTGGTAAGAGCCGTACCAAAGGAAAAGTTGGGCATCATGGCAAAGCCGTCCACACGCATGACAATGACGTTAGCGGCGATAAACATCTCCCCGAAGCTGTTGGTCAGGGACTGTACCACGATCATTGCCATAGAAAATATGGCCTGGGTAACACCGGAAGGAAGCCCAAGCTGTACAATCTTGGAGGTATGTTTGCGCTTTAATTTCAGATAGCAAAGCTTTAAATCAAAATGCTCTGTCATGCGCATCAGCCGAAACAGGCACAAAAGGGCGGAAATCGCCTGCGCGATCACGGTAGCCAGGGCAACGCCGTTGACCCCCATTCCCAGCTTCGCCACAAACAGAAGATCCAGCACAATGTTGACCACGGTTGACACTAAAAGGTACAAAAGGGCGGACATGGAATCTCCCAGCCCCCGCAGAATACCGCTTAAAATATTGTAAAACGCAAGCCCTGCAGAGCCCACAAACAAAATAATCAGGTAGGACTGACACCAGTCAATGATAGACTCCGGCGTGTCCAAAAGCTCCAAAAGCGGCCTTGCCACCAGGGACGCCACCACCATTACAAACAGGGAGGCGATCAGCGTTAAGGTGATACAATTGCCAATGGTAAGGGAAAGCTCCTCCCTTTCTCTGGCGCCGTAATACTGGGACACCATGATGCCGGCCCCCACACTGATCCCCACAAACAAAACGATCAGCAGGTTTAAGATTGGGCCCGCGCTTCCTACTGCCGCAAGCGCGTTATCCCCCACATAATTTCCCACTACCACACTATCCACCGTATTATAAAGCTGCTGGGCAATATTTCCTACCAGCATCGGGAGCGTAAACAATACGATTTTCTTCCACGGGGCACCCTCTGTCATGTCCACCGGCGCAAAAAGTTTCTTCACCAATTCCATAGCATCACGTATCCTTTCTTCCATATGTATCAGAGTTTAAACAGGACAGCGCAAATGACGCGCTGTCCTCACAAATATCATTATACAACAAGTATTTTTGTTTGTCACCCCTCATTTCTCCGGAAACCGGATCAAAATGCGCAGCACCGATTCCCTGTACTCGGCCCGGATTTCCCCGCCCATCTGCCCCGTAAGGCTTCTGGCAATGGACAGCCCCAGGCCGGTGGCATTATGGGCGTTCTCAACAGTATAAAACCTGTTAAAAAGCCGGGCAGTCTGCACCTCGTCCAGACAAGCGGCATGATTCTCAAACGTGATCTCTCCGTCTTCCCTTAAGGTCACCCTGAAATCTCCGTCGCTGTATTTCAGGGCATTACTCAGTATATTTTCAAAAATCCGCGACAGGGCCTTGGGGTCAAGACAACGCACGATCCTTTGATCCGGCATAAAGATGCAGGGCTCGATGCGATGTTCCTTAAACAATCCGTAGCAGGCCGAAATACTCTCCTCCAGCACACGGTTTATGGAAACTTCCTCAGGCTCCAGAATCTGGGGCTTACTGGCGGCAATGGTATATTTGAAAAGCTCCTCGGTCAGCTCCTTCAGCCTTACCGTGCGCTCGTCAATGATTGCCAGATAGCGGCTCACCGCCTCGCTCTGCACATCCGGGCATTGTTCTTCCTCCCTCAGCAGTTCCAGATAACCGCGGATGGCGGTCAGAGGCGTGCGCAGATCATGGGAAATATTTGTGATGGCCTCCTTCATCTCCAAATCCCCCTGCCTGAACCGATGCCTTTCCCTGCGCAGGAGCCTGAGCTCTTCATTGAGCCTTTCGGCCAGCCTGCGCATGGATTTATCCCGGCCGGAAATGGCGATCAGATTGTTGGTCTCATGGGAAAGGCTGTAGGCAAGCTCCTCACCGATCTCCCCGGCCGCCTTTTGAAGCAGCCGGATTTTGATCAGCAGCATGAAAATGATGAGTATCAAAATAATACAGACAAGCCAAAGTTTCGGCATAGTCATCCTGCCTCCCGCTTTTATTTATTATCCTTACTTATTTAATATCCTTACGTCCGAACAAATACAATCCACCCCCTGTGACGACGACCACAATCATGGCCGAGTAAAGCGGTATCTGCCATAAATCCTTTGGATGCTCCTCAAACATATTGGAAATCTGCATAGCCTGGCCGAATGGGTTCAGGTCATAAAAAATTTCATAGAGTCGCCGTTTCTGCCCTTTCAAATAGGAAGGATTAGGGATCCGCTCTCTCTTCACAGGAATTTCCCCTGCATCCTGTGTGTAAAAACCTTCGGTGGTAAGAACCAGGTATTCACTCTCTTTCAAACGCGATTCCGTATTAAGCGCCGCATAAAACAGAAAGAAAGTCAGCAGAATACAGCTCACGGCCATCACCGCCTTGTTCTGAATCAGGTGCCCCGCCAAAGTAAAGATAGCAGAAAAAGCCCCCAGAGTCAAAATGCTCTCCAACAGCAGAATCAAAGTGATCTGCCAGTCTGATTTCAGCCCCCCAAACATAGGGATTCCTACCCCACAGGCCACCGCCATAAAAGCCAGGCTCAGAATTAATGCGGTCATAAAGATCGTAACCAGATTCGCCAGATACACCGCGCGCCTGGTATGTCCCACGATCAGCTTATTGCGCAGAGTCCCCTCCGCGTATTCCGTTCCCAGATACAGACCGCTTACCACTGGCAGCAAAACTCCCACCAGCATCGGGTATCCAAAAAAGAAACCGTCCAGGATGGTTTTGCGGCCGATCAGAAAATAGTGGTCGATGCAGACCAGGAGCACCAGACCTGCCATGACCGCGTTTGCCAGCCAGAATACCCGGCTCTTTTTCATCCGTTCCAGATTTGCCGACAACAGTTTTCTCATGTGCGCTCCTCTCCTTTCCCGTTTCCCACCAGATTCACATAGTAACTTTCCAGGCTTTCCTCCCTCTCATTTGCGGAAAGCACTTCGCAGCCCTTTTCATGCAGGGACAGGACTGCCGGAGAGAGTGCAAATTTTCCGAATACGTCTGCCTGGGTATCGGAAAGAATCTTATATTCCATTCCCATCCCATCCAGCACCCGGGCCAGAATTTTGGTATTGGTCACCTCTATGCGGACGCATTTCCTGCAGGTTTTTTCCAGCTCGTCAGCGCTGATCTCTCTTATGATACGTCCGCTCTCAATAAATCCGTAATCCGTTGCCATTTTAGACAGTTCATCCAAAATATGGCTTGAAATCAGAAAGGTAATCTGATATTCCCGGTTGAGCTTTAAGACCAGCTCCCGTATCTCAATAATGCCCTGGGGGTCAAGGCCGTTGATGGGTTCGTCCAGAATCATAAAATCCGGATCCCCCACCAGAGAAACCCCGATCCCCAGCCTCTGCCTCATCCCTAATGAAAAATCCCCGGCTTTCTTTTTTCCTGTCTCCTCAAGGCCCACCAGCTTTAGGATTTCCCGGCATCCGCTCTCGGAGGGAAGTCCCAGGATACGGTATTGCTGCCTTAAATTCTCCTCTGCGGTCAAATCGGAATAAATGGAGGGAGTCTCCACGATTGCCCCCATCCTTCTGCGGACTCTTGCAAGCCCCTGATCCGTGCTTTTTACCCCATACAGGGTGTAATCGCCGGATGTGGGATGCTGCAGGCCGCAGATCAGACGAATCAGGGTGGTTTTCCCGGCTCCGTTTTTCCCAACAAAGCCGTAAATTCCCCCTTTGGGTACATGCATGGAAACTCCGTTTAAGGCCTTAAAATTTTTATAATGCTTACAAAGAGCATTGGTTGTCAGTGCATATTCCATCTCTCTGCCTCCTCTCAGTTCCCATTATAAAAAAATAAGGTTAAGAAAACGGTTAAGGAAATCATTAAGAAAGGGTAAAGATTTTATTCCTTCATTTTGAAGCCAATGCCCCATACGGCTTCGATATAATCCCTGCCGGACTTCTCCCGGAGCTTTCTTCTCAGATTGCTGATGTGAACCTTCAGGGAGCTTTCCATACAGTCCGGCGTGTCCTCACCGATTCTTTCAAGCAGTGCAGACTTGGTGATGACCTGGGCGGGATTTCCCATCAGAAGCTTTAGAATCGCATATTCCGTCCTGGTAAGCCGAACCGCCTGCCCCGCTGCCGTCACCTCATGAGACGCCGTTTCCATGACAATATCCTGAAAAGTAAGCCTCTCCCCCTCCCGGCAGGCCAAAAGCTCCTTTTCCCGCAGCCGCACCGCAATCCTCGCCGTCAGCTCCCGTATCTCAAAGGGCTTGGTCAAATAGTCGGAGGCTCCCCCAAGCAGCATTTCCACCTTATCATCCATTGAAGCCTTTGCGCTGACCACGATCACCGGAATACCCTCTAAGCAGGGTAAAACCTCTTCCCCCCTGAGCCCCGGCAGCATCAGATCCAATAAGACCAGATCCGGCTTTCCTTTGGAGAGCACCAGCAGCGCCTCCGTTCCCGAATAAGCCCTGCGGGTCAGATAGCCTTCCTTTTGCAGCGCTTCTTCGAGCATATTCCCAATGGTGACATCGTCGTCTATGATCAAGATTGTTTTCATAATTTCAGCATCTCCCGGACACAATCACGTGTTTGCAAGGCGATTTTCCTGGCTTTTGCCCTGTTAAGCCCAATATGGTCAGCTACCGCAATAAGCTCTTCCAGGTTCAGATTCTGAGGCATTGTCTGAAAGGATATATCCGGCTCGTAGGTAAGGGCCCCCATTCCTGAACTTCCCACGATCGCCAGTCTGCCAACCTTCCTGCCATGACAGTATACGTTTAACTGTTCAATCCTGTCCATTCACAATCTCCTCAATCGACAAGGGCGGCACATCCTCAAACAGACGTTCCAGTTCATCCCCCAGCTCCAGAGCTATGGCAATCTTAATCAGGGAAAGAAAGGCGATCTCTCCGCACTGCTCAAAGCGCTTCAGGGAGCCAAGACTTACCCCTGAAATTTCGCTCAGCTTTTTCTGCGATATTTTCCGTCTCTTTCTGATGTCACGAATCCGCTTTGCGATCTGCTTTTCTATTTCCTTTGGTGTCTTCTGCAAAAAATCAAATGTATTCATGGCTAATATTTTAACCCGAATCAAGAAAAATAACAAGTTTTAGATCATATTTTGTCCCAATTGAACAGAGGCGTTTCCCTGCTCGCCGCGCAGAGCGTACGCTGTGTCAGCAGCAATTTCATCTGTGTACCCCTGCGCATAAAAAAGCCGTCACACCAAAAGCATGACGGCCCTCAATCCTTTTTATTTTACGAGCAGTGACTTTCCTGTCATCTCTTCTGGCTGCTCCATCCCCATCAGTTCAATTAAGGTGGGAATAATATCAGCCAGGCATCCGCCCTCTCTCAAACGGTAAGCCGGATCAGCATTTACCAGGATAAAAGGAACCGGATTGGTGGTATGAGCGGTAAAAGGCGCCCCTGTCTCATAGTCCACAAGCTGCTCTGCATTCCCGTGGTCGGCGCAGATAAAGAGCTGTCCGTCCACTTCCCTGATGGCGTCCACTGCCTTTCCTACACACTCGTCCACTGCCTCAACCGCCTTGATCGCAGCGGCTTCCACACCGGTATGTCCTACCATATCCGGGTTTGCAAAGTTAATGATGATCACATCATATTTGCCGGATTTAATGGATTCTACCAGTCTGTCGCAGACTTCGTATGCACTCATCTGAGGCTTTAAGTCATAAGTTGCCACATCCTTGGGGGAATTTACTAAAATTCTGTCCTCCCCCTCGTTGGGCTCCTCCACACCGCCGTTGAAGAAGAAAGTAACATGAGCATATTTCTCTGTCTCCGCGATCCTGGCCTGCTTCATATGGTTTACAGCCAGCCATTCCCCAAAGGTGTTGGTAACGGAAATTTTGTGGAAAGCCACATCCTTGTTAGGGATGGTAGGGTCATAGTCGGAGAAGCAGACATAAACCAGATCCAGCCTTTTTCCTCTCTCGAATCTGGAAAAATCATCGTCACAGAAGCTGTGGGTGATCTCTCTTGCACGGTCCGGGCGGAAGTTGAAGAAAATCACGGAATCCCCGTCCTGAATCGTGGCAACCGGCGCGCCCTCCTTTTGAACAACGGTGGGTTTTACAAATTCGTCGGTCTCTTTCCTGTCGTAGGAAGCCTGTATCCCTGCAGGGCCGCTTTCTGCCTTAAGTCCCTCGCCCCTGGTGAGTGCGTCATAAGCCAGCTTCACCCTGTCATAATTGTTATCTCTGTCCATGGCGTAATAACGTCCCATCACAGTGGCAATCTCGCCTACACCGATTTTTTTCATTTCCGCTTCCAAATCCTGCGCATAGCCCTTCCCGCTGGCAGGAGGCGTATCACGGCCGTCCAGGAAGCAGTGTACATATACCTTGGAAAGTCCGTTTCTTTTTGCCAGTTCAAGCAGTCCGTACAGATGGGTATTGTGGCTGTGAACGCCGCCGTCCGAAAGGAGCCCGAACATATGAAGGGAGGAATCTTTTTCCTTACAGTTCTCCACCGCTTTCAGCAAGGCAGGATTTTCAAAAAATGTGCCGTCCTGAATTTCCTTGGTGATTCTTGTAAGTTCCTGATAAACGATCCGTCCGGCTCCCATATTCAGGTGCCCTACCTCGGAGTTTCCCATCTGTCCCTCGGGAAGCCCCACCGCCATACCGCTGGCATTTCCCTTGACAAAAGGATACTGAGCCATCAGGCCGTCCATCACAGGAGTTTTGGCCTCTGCCACCGCGTTGCCGTCCTTACGGTCATTTAAGCCATATCCGTCCAAAATCATCAATACTGTAGGTCTTTTCATCATCTTCTCCTCTTTCCTTTTTATTCTCTATTCCGGTTGTCACAGACACTTTTTTCCATCCATAAATTATACACTCTTTTGGGGACCCGCGCAACAATTTTCGTTTTCATCTCAGGCGTAAGCTTTATCCACATCAATCACCGCAAAATAATTTCCCTCCAGTTCTCCGATTTTTTCTTCAATATAGGAAACCACCTCGCCGTCCGACAGGGGATAGCCGAAGGGCACCACCACATCAAAAATCAGGTTGGTGTGGGTGGGGCCGTGAACCATGCGAAAATCATGAAACGCCACTTTTCCGTCCATTCCCCTGATAATATCCGCCACATGGCTCTTCATCTCGTTGGTCAGCGCGTCATCCACACACACCGGATCCATGTGGATCACGGCGCTGCAGCTTAGCTCCCTTGCCAGTTTATGTTCGATCAGGTCAATCATATCATGGAGAGCCAGAATATCGCCTGAGGAGGGGACTTCCACATGGACTGAAAGCATCACTCTGCCGGGCCCGTAGTTGTGAACCACCAGGTCGTGAAGTCCTAAAACGCCCTGAGCCTTATATTCCATAATGATTCTTTCCACCTTTTTTACAAATTCCGGCTCGGGCGGCTGTCCCAAAAGAGGGCTCACCGTATCTTTCATGGCGTCTACCCCTGTCCAGAACACGAAAAGGGCAACTAAAATACCGCACCAGCCGTCAATCTGGACATTGGCAAACACGGCAAGCAGGGTGGTCGCAAGCACCACTGTAGTAGAAATGCTGTCACTGATACTGTCCTTCGCCGTGGCCATCATGGCCGCACTGTCTATTTTTTTTGCCACCATGCGGTTATAAAAAAACATATAAAGCTTCACGCAGATAGAAATAAGTAAAACGACAAGAGCCGCCCCGCCAGCCCTGACCGGAACGGGATTTATGATTTTGTCCAGGGAAGATTTGAACAGCTCAGCCCCCATAAGCAGGATGAGCACCGAAACTAAAAGCCCGGCAATATACTCGATCCTGCCATGCCCAAAGGGATGGTCGCTGTCCGGCTTTTGTCCCGCCATCTTAAAGCCCACCAGCGTAATCACGGAAGACCCCGCATCCGAAAGGTTATTGAAGGCATCCGCCATGATGGCTATGGAGCCGGAAATCTGGCCCATTACAAATTTAAGGAAGAACAAAAAAATATTGAAGCATATTCCTGCGCCGCCGCAGAGCATGCCGTATGCCTGCCTTACCCGGGGCATCGAAGTGTCCTGATAATCCTTGATCAACCATTTTGCCAATACTGAAATCATATCTTTTCCTCTTTTTCATTGAACTTTCCGGCCCGGTTTTACAACATAACCGGAATCCATAATTATCATTCTATTTCATTTCCGCCCAAAATACAATTCCAAAATATATTTGCACATAAAGGTGTATTCCAAAAAGCGAAAGCATGCTACAATATGCTTATGGCAGATCAGCCATACCGAAAGGAATCTATCATCAGTTGCCAGGTACGGGAGGTACACTATGCCAAGAGTGATCGGTATCGGACATCAGGATTTTGAAACACTGATCCAAAATGATTACTTTTATATCGACAAGACATACTTTATAAAAGAATGGTGGGAAAACGGCGATTTTGTCACGCTCATTACCCGCCCCAGACGTTTTGGTAAAACACTGAACATGAGTATGCTGCAGCAATTTTTCTCTTTGGATTACAGGGATAAACAACATTTATTTGAGAATCTGTCCATCTGGAAGGAAGAAAAATACCGTGGACTTCAGGGAACTTACCCTGTCATCAGTCTTTCCTTTGCAAATGTAAAAGAAACTGTTTTTTCAGATGCCCGAAAAGTCATCTGCCAGATCATTGCAGATTTATATCGGAAATATGATTTTTTACTGGAAAGCGGCCTGCTAAATGCAGAGGAACAAAAGGCTTACCGCCGGGTATCCGCAGATATGGAAAAATATCTGGTATCCGGCTCTTTAAAGGCTTTATCCGATTATCTTTCCCGCTACTACAGGAAAAAAGTCATCATCCTGTTAGATGAATACGATACCCCTATGCAGGAAGCCTATGTGAATGGTTATTGGAAGGAATTGGCAGACTTCCTGAAAGGGCTTTTTAATGCCACCTTCAAGACGAATCCTTTCCTTGAACGCGCCATCATGACCGGCATTACCCGGATCAGCAAGGAATCTATTTTTTCGGAGCTGAATAACCTGACCGTTATCACATCCACATCCGATTTATATTCGGATAGTTTTGGATTTTCCGAAAAAGAAGTCTTCTGCGCGTTAACCGAATATCAGATGAACGGCCAAAGAGATGAGGTCAAATACTGGTACGATGGATTTACTTTCGGGAAAAAGCATGACATATACAATCCCTGGTCTATTTTGAATTATCTTAAAACAGGGAAGCTGGCAGCCTATTGGGCCAATACCAGCAGCAATAACCTGGTCGGGAAACTGATCCGTGAGGCCGGAAGTAATGTAAAAATCATCATGGAAGACCTGCTGAAAGGAAAAGCTTTTCATACGGAAATTGACGAACAGCTTGTATTTAACCAGTTGGATTACCGCGAAAGCGCTATCTGGAGCCTGTTACTTGCAAGCGGTTATCTGCGGGTGGAGCGCTTTGCTTTTAACAAAGAACTGGGGCGTGAGGAATACGACCTGACACTCACCAACCGGGAAGTCCGCATGATGTTTGAGCGGATCATCCGGGACTGGTTCCTGGAATATACACCGGCCTACAATGAATTTGTCAAAGCCCTGCTTACAGATGACGTAAAAGCAATGAATGCATACATGAACAGGGTTGCGCTGGCAACCTTCAGTTTTTTTGACACCGGCAAAACTCCATCCGGCGAAGAACCGGAACGCTTCTATCACGGATTTGTGTTGGGGCTTTTGGTAGACCTCCGCAGTCGGTATACCTTGACGTCCAACCGGGAGAGCGGCTTCGGAAGATATGATGTGCTGCTTGAGCCCACACATGCGGAAGATGATGGAATCATCCTGGAATTTAAGGTGCAGGACAGTAAGGAAGAAAAAGAACTCTCCGATACCGTAAAAGCCGCCCTGGAACAGATAAAAGAAAAGGGATATGAAGCGGTTCTGACCGCAAAAGGAATCCCTGAGGGTAAAATAAGGAAATATGGCTTTGCTTTTTGTGGGAAAAAGGTTTTGATCGGGAAAGACATGGGAACAGTATGAATGCGCTGCCGGTGATATATGCTCTAAATGACTTCTTAATCACGAGGTTTTCTCATGGTTAGTGAAGAACTCATTTAGAGCATATTTCATATAAGGAGGCAGAAGAAAGGTATCCTTCCGCCTCTCTTTGTCTGGCGCTGATAGAATCATGTTTCTGTATTATCCAGGCCGGAATTACCGTCATTTTTCTTCAGCGAAGAAATCCATGTTTCGATTGCCCTGGCAAGAATAAGCTGCTGCTGCAGAACTGCCATTCCATTTTCGGGAACGTCCGGTATATTTTCCTTCGCAAGAAAGTTTTCTTCCAGATAGGATTTTAATTGCTTGATGTTGCTCTCAATATTTGTCAGACATACATTCTGCTTTTCTTGTGGGAGGCTGTCCAGGTTTACAATCACAGCATTAAAATCCAGATAAATGTGAATGGACTTTGCGGCAATTTCCAGCATAAGTTTTTCAAATTCCTGCTCTCCCTGCCGGGTTAATGAATAGACGGCTTTTTCCGGCATTTTTCCCTCTTTCTCAATACGGCTTTTGATGAATCCTTTTTCTTCCAGTTGAAGGACTTTTTTATAAATTGAGGGAGTGCTGATTTTTACCCATTTGGATATGTTACGGTACTCAACCAGTTTTTGAATATCGTAGGCGCTTAAAGATTCCCTTTTCAAAATTCCCAGTACAATTAGGTCGATTGTGGCCATATTCGTTCTCCTTTGATACTTGACATATGCTATAAATTATAGTAGTATATTCTCTGTTGCGCAACTATTATAATTTATAGTAATATAAATAGTAGTATCAGTCAAGCGAAAGGAGAAAACGACATGAACGAGCAAAGCAAGAAAATGGAACTACTGGGGGCTGTGCCAATACCAAAGGCTCTTTTGGCGCTGGGACTGCCAACTATGATAGGTATGCTGATTAACGCACTTTATAATCTGGCAGATACCTATTTTGTCGGTGGATTAGGTACGGATCAGATGGGGGCGGTTACGGTAGCTTTCCCTTTAGGGCAGATTGTTGTCGGCCTGGGGCTGCTTTTCGGGAACGGGGCGGCGGCATATCTTTCCAGACTGTTGGGGCGAGGGGATAAAGATACCGCTGATAAGGTAGCCAGCACAGCTTTATACAGCAGCGTATTAATTGGGGCGATTGTTATTATAGGCTCCGTCATATTTCTGAAACCCATATTAAATCAGATAGGCGCATTGGAAAGCGTTATGCCTTATGCGATTACCTATACCAGCATTTACATCACGTTTTCCATTTTTAATGTTTTCAATGTCACCATGAATAATATCGTGTCAAGTGAGGGAGCCGCAAAGACAGCCATGTGTGCATTGATGGCCGGCGCTGTCCTGAACGTGATATTAGACCCTATTTTTATCTATGTCCTGAATCTTGGAGTTGCCGGCGCAGCCATTGCCACCGCCATTTCTCAAGTGATTTCCACGGTGGTTTACCTGTGCTATATCTTCCGGAAAAAAAGCATATTTCATTTTCGTATGAAAGACTGTTGCTTTTCAAAGGAGATAATGTCTGAAATTTTGAAAATAGGGATTCCCACATTGCTCTTTCAGGTTCTGACCAGTATGTCAATCAGCATGATAAACAATGGGGCAAAAGAATATGGCGGCTCTGCCCTTGCTGCCATGGGGCCGCTTACAAAAATTATGTCCATGGGAACTTTGATTGTTTTCGGTTTCCTGAAAGGATTTCAGCCAATCGCCGGATTCAGCTACGGAGCAAAAAAGTTTGACCGCTTGTATGAAGCGATTAAAACCTCCGTTCTGTGGTCAACCATATTCTGTGTGGTTTTTGGTTTGATAGCTGCTATATTCCCGTCACAGATTATGGCATTGTTTACAAAAGGAGATACCGAAATGATTCGGATTGGTGCGGCTGCGCTACGGGCAAATGGTCTGTCATTTATCCTTTTTGGATTTTATACCGTGTACTCCTTCCTGTTTCTTGTAATGGGAAAAGCAAAAGAGGGCTGCTTTCTTGGCGCTTGCCGACAGGGAATCTGCTTTGTGACGGTTATCTGGTTCCTGCCAGGGATTTTAGGATTAAATGGTGTCATTTACGCCCAGCCGGTTGCTGATGTTCTGGCCGCCATTATCACTGTTTTTATGGCTTTGAATCTTCACAAAAAACTGTCCGTTGAAGAATCCTGTATGGCTTTGCAATCAGGAACACCGGAAAAATAGGAACTGTCATAATGGGTAAGGTATGCTGATTTCTAAAGCCAGACGCATAATGCGGAGAGCCTGCTTCCTTTGGTATGGGAATGCAGGCTCTCTTTCATGTTATGTATCAGATTCAATTCCTTTACAAAATATCTCTGGAGAAGGAAATTTGCAGATAATGAAAAATGTGGTTGACAAATCCATTGAAACAGCGTATGTTAGATTTGTATCTATTCACCGGCACACAAGAAAGGAGGGTATTATGATCACTGTACGTTTTAACTTAAATTCTGTAGGTTCAAATTTAATAAGATGTTCAAGATTTACATTACCTGACTGCCTGTGCTGGTTTGATCACTTTTTCCGAAGGCAACGTGTGACAGATTCTCTGCCCTTTTTCCGGAAGTAATTTCACACCAAACAGATTATGCAGCTTTCTGCAGCCACGGTAATTGCCGTGGCTGTTTTTTTACATAAGGACAGTTCGCGAAGCGTACTGTCCGTTGTTTGCGCAGGCCCATGCACAAAGCGCTACAGCGCTTGGAAATATGCCGCAAAAGCGGCGCGCGAGTAAGGAGAAAAGCAAGTAACTGACGCCCCAATTTACAGGCGTTGGCAGAATGGAGGATTACTATGAAAAAAGTATCAACTTATATCTGGGAGCACAAATTTGCTTATCTGCTGGCCTTTTTGTCGCTGGTCATCAGTGTGGCTCTGGATATGCTCTCGCCCCAGCTCACCCGTCGGATTGTGGACGACGTGATCCTGGGCGGAAAAACGGAAATCCTCACCCCCCTGCTGGCGGGAATCCTGCTGGTGGGCCTGGGCCGGTGCGTTTTTCAGTACATAAAGGAATTTACCTGCGACACGGCCGGCTCCAAAATCTCCGCCGATCTGCGCCGGGATCTGTTCCGCCACGTCCAGTCCCTGAGCGCAGAGTTCTTTGACCGCACAGGCACCGGGGAATTGATGAGCCGGGTAAAGGACGACGTGGACAGGATATGGGACGGCCTTACCTATGTGGGAATGCTGATCACGGAAGTGGTGGTACATACCTCCATCGTCCTCTTCTGCATGTACAGTCTGAACTGGCGGCTGGCAATTCTCCCCACGGCCTGCATGGCCATCGCCGCCGGCATCGCCATTTTTATGGAAAAAAAGCTGGATGAGGTTTATGAAGCTATCAGCGAGGAAAATGCCGCCCTGAACACCGTGGCAGAAGAAAATCTGGCGGGAGTTCGGACCGTGAAGGCCTTTGCCCGGGAAAAACACGAGATTACCAAGTTCTTTTCCCACAACCAGCGCTACTACGACCTGAATATGAAACAGTCCAGGCTGTTTGTAAAATACCATCCCTGCCTCTCCCTGATCACCAAGCTGCTTCCCCTTGCGGTTCTTTTGTTCGGAGGCTTTCTGGTAAAGGATGAAAAAATGACATTAGGCTCCTTAAGCGCCTTTATCCAGTATTCCACCAATATTGTGTGGCCTATGGAAATGCTTGGCTGGCTCACCAACTCCCTCTCCTCGGCAGTGGCTTCCAACCGGCGGATCAAAAAACTCTACCAGGAAAAGCCGGCTATCCTGGAAGCGGAAAAGCCCCAAAAGCTGCCCCGGGTACAGGGAAAGGTCACCTTTTCCCATGTCTCTTTTCACAAGGCGGATCAGCACGAAATCCTCCACGATATTTCTTTTACCGTGGAACCGGGAAAAACCGTTGGAATTATGGGCGCCACCGGAGCGGGCAAGAGTTCGCTCATTTATCTGCTGCAACGCCTCTATGACGCCACAGAGGGTTCTATCTCTCTGGACGGCGTGAATGTAAAAGAACTCACTCTTCACCAGCTGCGCAGCTCCATCTCCGTGGTCATGCAGGATGTTTTCCTGTTTTCAGATACCATTCTGGAAAACGTCAAGCTGGGGCAGAAAAGCCGGATCAGTCCTGAGGCGGTGCGGGAAGCTGCCGCCAGGGCCCAGGCAAAGGCCTTTATCGAGAAGATGGATCAACAATATGACACCGTCATCGGGGAGCGGGGCGTAGGCCTTTCCGGAGGACAAAAACAACGTCTGACCATCGCAAGGGCGCTGGCAAAAAAAATGCCGGTTCTGGTACTGGACGACTCCACCTCTGCCCTTGACATGGAAACAGAGCAATCCATTCATGAAACTTTAAAAAATTTACCGGACACAACCAAGATTATTATCGGGCACCGCATCAGCGCCGTATGCCATGCAGACGAGATTCTAATTCTCGAAAACGGCAGAATCGCTGAAAGGGGGACTCACGAAAGTCTGCTCTCCCAAAAGGGACTCTATTACCAGACCTATCTCTCCCAGTACGGTGCGCCCAAGGAGGACATTTCAGCATGAGCATTAATTCCTATAAAGAAGATGAGCAGCTAAACCAAAGCAGCAAGGGGCGCACCCTGCTCCGTATGCTTTCCTATCTGCTTGCCTACAAAAAAGAAATCATTCTGGTACTGTTTATTATGGCTTTCTGTGTAGTAGTATCCCTTCTCAATCCGCTGATTATGGAGGAGGCCATTGATAATTATATTTCCCGGGGAGATATTCCCGGCCTTGTGCGGCTCATTGCCTTTGCGGCTGTTCTGAACCTTTTGATGGTAGGAGGAATCAAGCTCCGTATGTACATAATGGCAAAGGTGTGCAACAGCATTCTGGTGACCATCCGGCAGGAACTCTATACCCACATACAGACTTTGGATCTGCAGTTTTTTGACAGCCGCCCTACGGGAAAAATTCTCGCCCGTATTATCGGCGACATCAACTCCCTAAAGGATGTGATGAACAACTTTGTAACTACCCTGATCCCGGAATTTATCACTGTGATTGCGGTGGCCGTGATTATGTTTATCAAAAACCCTGGGCTGGCCGCAGCGTCTCTGTGCAGCCTTCCCTTCCTGATGATCTGCGTGTGGCTGATCGAGTACTACTCTCACAAAAAATGGCAGGATTTCCGCAAGAAATCCTCCAACCTGAACGCTTTTATTCACGAGGATATATCGGGGATGCGGATTATCCAGAGCTTTTCCGCGGAGGAAGAAACCAGCCAGACCTTCGATGTGCTTTTGGAGGAACACCGCAGCTCCTTTATCAGGGCGGTGCGGCTGGCGGACGGGATGGGTTCCGTCATTGATTTAAGCTGGGGTGTGGGAATCGCCGCCCTCTATTTTGTTGGAATCCGCATCATCGGGGCGGAAAATGTTTCCATCGGAACCTTCCTGGCCTTTGGCAGCTACATCGGAATGTTCTGGAACCCAATCCTGAACCTGAGCAACTTTTATAACCAGATCATTACCAATATTGCGGCGGCAGAACGTGTCTTTGAAATTCTGGACACCTCTGCCGGGATCACGGACGCCGAAAATGTCTCCCAGATCCCTCCGATCCACGGACAGGTCAGCTTCTCTCATGTCAGCTTCGCTTATGAAAAGGACATAAAGGTATTAAACGATGTGAGCTTTGACATAAAGCCCGGAGAGACCATCGCTTTGGTCGGGCCTACGGGAGCGGGCAAAACCACCATTGTCAATCTGATCAGCCGTTTTTATGACGTGCAGGAGGGCATCGTCAGTATCGACGGGTTTGATGTAAAAAAAGTGTCCATCGAAAGCCTGCGCCGTCAGATGGGGATCATGACCCAGGATAATTTCCTGTTCACAGGCACCATCCGGGACAATATCCGCTATGGCAAGCTGGATGCCACAGACGATGAAATTATCGCGGCCGCCAAAGCGGTACACGCCCATGATTTCATTTCCCGGCTTCCAAAGGGGTATGACACCGAGTTATCGGAACGGGGCGGCGGGCTTTCCGTGGGCCAGAAGCAGCTTCTTGCCTTTGCCAGAACCATGGTGTCCCAGCCCAATATCCTGATTTTGGACGAAGCCACCTCCAGCATCGATACCCAGACAGAGCTTCTGGTGCAGGAGGGGATCGACGCACTCTTAGAGGGACGTACTTCCTTTGTGATCGCCCACAGACTCTCCACCATCCAAAAGGCCGACCGGATCTTTGTCATCGACAACGGCGGAATCGTGGAGGAAGGCACTGCAAAAGAACTGATTGCAAAGAAGGGGGCTTACTACCGGCTGCATTCGGCACAGATGATGACAGGGACGGCTTAATTGCCGTCCCTGTAAAAACCTATTCCTATGTGCGCTTCTATCTCCGCCCCGGCGGCGAAGCAGTTCTTTTCATTCTTTAATATTCCATCATCCACTCATGCTCTCCGCCCCAGTCTCCGATCAGCTCTGAGGTCATGCCCTCCGGCGTCACCACTCTGGTCTCAAACCGATAGTTCATCTGAGGCACATATTCGTTTCCGATTTTCACATTACTGTAAAGATACACAAATTCATAAATCTTGTGGGGATAGTACTCCCCGTTTTCCGCCGCCGGCTCATAGGAAATGCAAAGCCGCTGTACCCCCGCATCCTCCTGCTTGGTTCCCCACACGTTGATCACGCCCTGGGTGGCGGGATATTCCTCATAATCGGCAAAGGAAAAGCTCCACTGTCCCTCCTCTGTGCGGGTCAGATGCATTTTTTCCCGGCTCACCGGAATGTAGGTCTTTCCTTCCCAATATTCCATGCTGCCTGCAATAAACTGATCCCGGATGGAAACATAAGTCTTTGACTGCATAAAGTCCCTGATCTGCTCAAACTCCCCGGACTCAAAAATCCGGAAGGCCTCCGAAAATCTCTCCTGTACCCACATTGCCTTGACAAGACAGGCCTGCATCTGGGATAGCTCCTGACTCCCTTCCAGAGCCGCCGCCTGCTCCAAAAGCTTCCGGTAATCTTCTATATGGCTCACCTCCAGCTCTAAGCTGCCGCTCTGGGGAATCGCAAATTTCAGGATTTCCTCCTTCAGCTCCTGTGCAGGCTGGGCGGCATAAACCTCAAGCATTCGTTCCATTTCCTGCCTGTACTGATCGAAGAGGCAGCCTCCTCCCTCACTGTCGCAAAACAAGCGGCTCTCCGGGCCCAAAAGGCGCACATAACAGGCATCCAGCAGTTTATAGGCATCCGGACTTTCCGTATCCTGCTCCAGGGCAGTGATGCTCTTTTCTAATGTGTCAAAGGTGCAATTTCCCTCGTTAATGTCCGCCACCGCATCATTTAAAAGATGCACACAATATTCCTGCAGAAGGCTCTCATCCTGGGTATGCTCCCATCCCCGATACAAAACCTGCTCCGCATTCGCCCAATCGTTCTGATCCAGATAAACCCCTGCCATTGCCCGGTAAGCGTCCACCGACATAGAATCGATTTCCAGGGCTTCCTCGCAGGAGGCAATGGCCTGATCATATGCCCTGGTCTCCACATAGTCATTTGCCGCGTCAAGCTGCCTGGCTACCCGGAGCCCCGGCAGAAAATGAAGCACAAGAGCACTCCCTGTGCCGACGAAACACACAAGGCAGGCGCCTGCCGCAAGCCTTTTCAAAAAGACCTTTCTTTTTCTTCTGCGTCTCTTATCTTCCCTCACGGCAGCCGATAACTTTTTTCTCCTGATTTCTTTTTTTTGCATAAACCGAAATTCCCCTGCTATTTACTGATTATTTACGCTTTGACAAAAATCTCCCTAAAGGCTTTTCCTCAGAAGCCTTCCATCCGCCCTGACGGCTCCTTTTCCGACTGCGATCGGAATCCGCGTATTTTCCTTCTCTTTTTCCGCCCTTATTCCGATCCGTATACCTCTCTTCCCGTTTCTTTCCGTATCTCTCGTCTCTGTCTCTTCCAAAGCCTCTGTCTTTTCCGAAATCCCTGCCTTTTCCAAAGTCCCTTGCGCCCCGTCTTCTTCTCTCTCCCGGGACATCCCTTCGGCTCCTCTCCGGATAGGGTTTTTCCTCCTCGATTTCCTCAGGCCCGTCCCCCATATTCATCTGCATGAAGGCCGCCGCAAGATCGAGAACCGTAAACCCGCGTTCCTGTGCCGCCTTTTCGATGGAGGTCCTGATCTCCGTCAAATCCCTGTTTTCCATCACATCCATAGCGCTCACAAAAAGTTTCTCGGATTTTACCCTGACAATGTCTTCCGGGGAAGGCATTTTTCTTTCTCTGATGGTGGTATGGCAAACCTTTTCAATACTTCGTATTTTAAATATTTCTCTTCCGGAAATCAGGGTAAAGGATCTCCCCTTTCTTCCTGCCCGGCCTGTCCGGCCGATTCTGTGTACATAATATTCAATATCTTCCGGTACGTCATAATTGAACACGGCGTCCACACCGCTTACGTCAATCCCTCTTGCCGCCACATCGGTAGCGATCAAAATCGCGCATCTGCCGCCGCGAAAGAGGTTCATCACCGTATCTCTCTGATTTTGACCTGAATCCGTGAGACTTATTGTCCCGGCACATTGACAACTACATATTTAACC
>CAJTVL010000016.1 GCA_910579425.1 uncultured Lachnospiraceae bacterium
GGACTTGGACTTGCAATTGTAAAACATATCTGTAATCTGACAGATGCAGATGTGAATCTGGTGAGTAAGCCCGGGGTCGGAACGAAGATATGTATTGTTTGGGGCAGGGGCAATGCAAATTTAGGTGTTGGGAAAAACGGCAGCAAGGTCTTGTAAAGATTATGCCGGAATGGTTAAGTGAAAAGATTGGAGGTTGTAGACATGGAGACTGTCTTCCAGATATTTTTATTGGCTGTAGGGTTTACGATGCTTATCAAGGGCGCGGATTTCTTTGTGGACGGTTCGTCAGGCATTGCTTCGAGGTTTGGGATTTCGCAACTTGTGGTCGGGCTTACCATTGTAGCTATGGGAACAAGCGCTCCTGAGGCTGCGGTAAGCATCTCGGCGGCGCTTAAAGGGAATGCGGGCATTACCATTGGAAATGTGGTGGGAAGTAATATTTTGAATATTCTTATCATTTTAGGTCTTACGGCATTTTTGACAAAAAAGATAGTTCCAGTTGCATCTTCTACTATAAAATATGAAATGCCCTTTATGATTGTGATAACGCTAATGCTTCTTTGGATGGGATATGTGGGAAATCAAGTTACAAGACTGGAAGGAGCCGGATTGTGGGTTGTTTTTCTGTTGTATCTTTTTTATCTTTTAAAGATGGCAAAAAAAGGAGTTGACAAGAATTCAGAGGACGATGAGGGGGAAATTTTGGGAAGAGGAAGGGATAAAAAGGAAAGAAGTATGGCAATGCTGTTTTGGTTCACGATTGTTGGTCTTGCGCTTATTGTAATCGGCAGCAGCGTCACTGTGGATGCAGCAACAGCGATAGCAGGGATCATAGGTCTGAGTGAGAGGTTTATAGGGCTTACGATTGTGGCGTTGGGAACATCCCTGCCGGAATTGTTTACATCGGTTTCAGCAGCGAGAAGAGGCAATGCGGATATTGCAATCGGTAATATTGTGGGAAGCAATATCTTCAATATCCTTTTTGTAGTAGGAACATCTGCGTTGATTACGCCGCTGGTTTTCGAGAGTAAATTTATAGTGGATTCCATTGTAGCAGTGGTAGTGGGAGTGCTGCTGTGGATATTCTCTTTCAATGGAAGGAGTCTGAACCGTGTGGAGGGGGGCTTGCTGCTGCTTGGATATTTGGGATATTTTATTTATTTACTGTGAATCATTCTTAATAACAAGTCCCCTTTTGGTTACTTTGCCGCCGGCAAGCGGCAAAACATATATTTCAAAACTGCTGGCAAAGCGGTTGAAGCATGTAGTGTATTTGGACAAGGATACTCTTATTACGCTGTCAAAGCATATATTTGCAGTGGCAAGTGGGTGGAGACATTCCCGGAAGTTGTGCATGAGCGCATGATCTGCAGAAATTCGGAGCGCGATACATGGAAGCTGGCACACTGGGACGAGGACCTTGCGGAATGTAATTTTAATATTCCGTCTAATTTGGATGACAATGTATGATGGAGGGAGGTGTGCAAAATGGCAATTGGTAGAGTCTCAAGCAGCATAGAGGCATTGGCTGTTGCAGTCAATCCTCATAAAGAAGCAGTGGAGCTGGTGGAACAGCAGATAGATGAGTTGGCAGATGATCTTGCTCGAGATACCTATGAAACAACAATGAAGCCGGATGATTACGTTTATCCGAGTGAGAACTATAATGATATTATGAAAGTTAGTGCTGGAGAACTTTTTTCATCATCGAACTATAACCGTCAGCCTCAATAAAAGTCTGATTGTATGTATGGTGAAAGTATATATCTACGGCTTTATATCCCCAATAATCCACAGTCTGACAAGGAAGGGTAGTACTCCATCCAGTGGCAGTGCAGAGCCAGCACAGCCGGAAAATACCCATCAGGCAGCCGGGAGCGAAACGGCCCAGGGCAGCGACGGCACACCGGAAAGCCCAGGCACCGGACAGATAGGCGTGGGATGGTGGATTATTGTAGTCCTCCTGTTGGCAGCAGCCATCGGCGCAGGCGTGTTCGTGGTAAGGAAGAGGAAAGGGGAAGAGGAAGAGAGCAGGCAGTAACCGGAAGGGCTGCTGTTACTGTAGAGATGCAAACCGTATAGCGTAGAGATGCAAATAGGGGCGTGGCGGGAGGACCCCGCGCCCTTGGCATATCATATACTTGATAATCCGGGGGGGGGTTGTGTTCTTTGCGCATCATCCTGCGGCCACTCAGTCTTTCAGACAGCCAATTGGAACGACATATACTCCATCCTGTCTTCGATAAGCATAATCACCGACCCCGATAAGCACCATCAAAAACGCCGGAGCCCTCATTTTCGTCGTGTCGATTTTATTTCCTAATTTCTTAAGATTCTCAGCGCCCTCTTCAATCAATCTGTCGCCGCCAAGTTTTATTTCTATCAAGCCATAGACTCCGTTTCGCAAATGAATCACTGCATCACATTCTAACCCTGTTTTATCCCGGAAATGGTACACTCTTCCATTCAATACTTCAGCAAATACTCTTAAGTCACGGATACACATTGTCTCAAACAGTAACCCAAAGGTATTCAAGTCCTCAATCAAATCCTCAGGGCCCAGTCCTAATGCCGCCGAGCGCTTTATTGTGCCTTAGTTACCTGAAAGAAACTATGGGGATTTTTATACGGGCAGGCCCGTGCAGAGGAAATATGCCGCTAAAGCGAAAGACGGGCAGGGAAAATCTTCCCTGCCCGATTGTTGTTTTAATGCTGAATATTCGCGTCCTCTTCCGCCCTCTTTTTCAGGAAAATGGGTTCCATATACTTCTTGAAAACAGGCATCAGCTCGTGGTCAAAGTTCTCTCTTACGGTGGTTTCCCTGTTGATCATCAGCGTGCTTTCCCGATCCGGCGTGCAGGCAGGCCAGCTTGGAACCTCCGGGTTTTCGGGATTACCGTTTTTGGCAAAGGCCATCACCGAGTCAAAGATCAGCTTTTCTATGTGCTCTGAGATGTCGTCGCCCTGGGTATAGGGGGCAAACTCTATGTTGTGGAAGAAATACGGGATGTCTGCGCAGTGCCAGGGAGTCCTTCCCTCGTCCACGGCCAGATCCAGATTAAAAAAGTAGGACCAGGTCTTGTCGTTTAAGGCGCTCCGCTTCTTAAGGTATGCGATCTCGGGATCACGGAAAATAAAATCCAGAAGCATAAGGTCTACCGGGTTTCTCTCAGGAAAGGCCTTTTGGAACAGGCTGACAAGCTGCTCTGCCACTTCTTTGCCAAAGGCATCTTCCACCACCTTGCAGCCCTCCTCCACGGTCATATGATTGCGGTTATAGGGGCAGGGAACAAAGGAGGTGAATTCTCCGAACACGCTTCCCACCATCAGGGGAATATGGGCGGTTTCCGGACGGAAGCCGCATACCAGGGGATCGCCCAGATAAAAGGCGTTGGGATGGGGCGTGTTGCCCACATATTCTCCCGCAGCCGCAAGGGCGGGGCTCACCTTTTTGTAGGCGTCGGCAAGCTGCTGATAGGGAACTGTTTCTAGGGCTTTTACATCGGAAATCTTAAGCTCCTCCATCAGCGCCTTCACCAGCTTCTCGCCGCTCCCATTGCTGTCTCCCAGGGTGGAGCCGATCACGCCGCTCATAACGATGCCCTTGGCAAAAAGGCCGTCCGCGGCAGGAGTCTGCAAAAGGGTAGTCACCTTGGCGCCGCCGCCGGACTGCCCAAAGATAATCACGTTTTCAGGGTCGCCCCCAAAGCGCTCGATATTATCATGGATCCACTTAAGGGCAGCCACCAGGTCGTCGGTGCCCGCGTTGCCGGAATTGGCGTATTCCTCTCCGAAATCCGACAGGTCACAGTATCCCAGGACATTGAGCCTGTGATTCACCGATACTACCACAACCTGTCCTTCTTTACACATATTTTCCCCTTCATAGGCAATGTGCTCGATGGCGGAGCCTGCAAAAAAGCCGCCCCCGTGGAGCCATACCATGACAGGGCGCTTCTTTCCGTCAAGACCCGGCGTCCAGATATTCAGATTCTGGCAGTCCTCATTCATCACCCAATAGCGGTGGGGAACCAGAAGTTCTCCGTTTGGCCTATCCATATCCATAAGAGGACAGACATAGCCAAAGCTTGTAGTCTCCTTCACCCCTTCCCAGGCATCTGCCGGCTCCGGCGCATGGAACCGTCTGGCTTTTGCGTAGGGAACGCCCTTAAAGATAAACATGCCGTCGTAGAAATAGCCGCGGATGCGCCCCTTGTCAGTCTCCACGATCGCGGTTTTGTCATTGTAAATAAATTTTTTCCCCATTGAAAACCCTCCTTGGAATTAATGATGAAACGTTATATTTTTTATATAGTCAATTTTAATCTAAAGACCAGGGATTGTAAAGATTTCTGACGGGTCAAAATTCAGGAGTTTTTTATTTGCATTTCAGGTGAAAGAAAGGCATAATGATATGCAATACAGAAATTGTTGAGATCAGCAAAGAAGGCGGGAGGTCAGGATGATGTTTGAAGCGATTTATAAAGAAGCATTTCCCTTTTGGGAAAAAATTTCAGACAGAGACAGACAGTACATCTGTCAGAATTCTTCTTATGTGAAATATCCGAAAGGGAGGAATATCCATGACGGCAGTGAGTGTTCCGGAGTGATTCTCGTCTGTTCGGGGAGCCTTCGGCTTTATATCATGTCAGAGCAGGGGAAGGATATTACGCTTTACCGTCTGCACAAAGGGGACTTGTGTATGCTTTCCGCCTCCTGTGTGCTGGATGCCGTGACTTTTGATGTGTTTGTGGATGCGGAGGAGGAGAGCGGGTGCTGTGTGGTCGGCGGGCCTGCCTTTGCGGCGGTTTCTCAGCGGAATCCGGATATTAAGATATTTGCGCTGGAAACGGCGGTCAGCCGCTTTTCGGATGTCATGTGGGTGATGCAGCAAATTCTGTTTATGAGTATGGATAAGAGACTGGCGATCTTCCTTTCCGACGAAGCGGCAAGGAGCGGTTCGGATACCATTGCGCTTACTCACGAGCAGATCGCCCGGTACATGGGTTCTGCCCGTGAGGTGGTATCCAGGATGCTGAAATATTTTGCCGGCGAAGGGATTGTAGAGGTTTCTAGAGGCGGCGTCACCATCCTGGATAAGAAGCGTCTGCGCAAATTGGCGTGTACATCTGGCGGGAATGAATTTTCAAACACTCTCTAGCATGGCAAGGATTTCGGTTTTGGGCCTTGCGCCCACCGAGCGGTTTATGACGGCGCCGTTCTTGATCACAGCCAGCGTGGGGATGCTTAAGACCTTGAACTGCTGTGCCAGCTCCGGCTCTTTGTCTACGTTGATTTTGCCGATTAAGTATTGAGGATTTTCCGCTGCGATTTCCTCAACGATGGGGGATACCATGCGGCAGGGGCCGCACCAGTCGGCGTAAAAATCTAAAAGTACGGCTTTGCTGCTGTTTTTAACGGAATCGAAGTTTTCTTTGTTTACATTAAGTACGGACATAATAGTTACCTTCCTTTTTTCATTTTTGTGTTGCTTTTTACAAAGTATACAGGGAAAATATTTTTTATTCGGTGATGAAGTCACAAATCACAGAATGTTTTCTATCCGCGGGCGATGAGTCAGGCGGATGCGTCATCCGTGTGGCGGATGCTGGAGAATCACCCCCTTTTTGGGGAATTTTGGATTGAAATGGGAGGATAGATGGCTTATGATAACAATGATGCTGATACATCCCTTAGCGCCGGATTACAAACATCCCGGGAATATAGGTTGAAAATAAGCCTGATGGCTTATTTTCAACCAGCAATTTGTGCTGTCGCACAAAGTTCCTTCAGATTTGAGAGCCGCCTGACGGCGGAAGCATGGAGGATAATATGAATTCTTTGTTCTCATTTTTGCACTACATCGGAATAGACGACATTTTTGGGTTTTTGTCCCTGATTGGCCTGGCCAGTTTTCTGGTCAGGCGGTTTGTGCTGCATAAATCGCCTGTGCCCTCCGGCACTTTTGGAAAGGTATCTCCGGAACTTTTGCAGGAATGCGTCGCCCTTCTTCAAAAAAGAGAGGACGCGGATTATGAGGAATATGTGGCTCCCCCACAGCTTTTAGACCGGCTGAGAACAAATCCCGGCAATGTAGATTATCTGAAGGAGCTTTTGTGTGACATCTGCGCCCATGTGGGGATCGACGGAGATTTCATCAAACTGGTTCTGGAGGACGAGCCGCTTCCCGACCGGGCGGGGGAAATTTCCACGGATCTGGCGTTTACCACGATTCGTCTGGACTTAAAGCCTCACCACACGGTGGATGCGGTGGTTGCAGTGCTGGCCCATGAAACCATGCACCTTCACCTGTATTATGAGGGAATCCGTTATAATGATACCTGGAAAAACGAGATCCTCACGGACACGGCGGCGGTCTACTGTGGTTTCGGGGAATATATTTACAGGGGATATGCGGTGATGCAGGGGGAATTTGCCCTTTCCTATCAGAAGGTGGGATATATCCGGCAGGAGGATGTGAGGTATATTCAGGAACTGATGCACAGGGACAGGCAATGCCAGAAAGCACGATAGAAAGTGTGCGGCAGGGCGCGCAGAGTGGAGGACATTGACAGGGTTTCCGGCAAAAGAAGCAGGGCTGCCGCAGAAAGGGAGGAAAAATGGACGCGAAAACATATGGGATTGACGTAAAAAGGGGGGTGGTAAACAGAGGAAACTTATACCGAATTTCCCGGGCAATGCAAAGGGCGATGGAGGGGCAGCCGATTACGGTGGGGTTTCTGGGAGGCTCTATCACCCAGGGATGCCTTTCCTCCACGCCTGAAACCTGCTATGCCTATCTGGTTTACAGGTGGTGGCGTGAGCGCTTTCCCGGCTCTGAGGTGACTTATCTCAATGCAGGGATCGGGGGGACTTCTTCCCAGTTTGGCGTGGCAAGGGTGGAGGAGGATTTGCTTTCCCATAATCCGGATGTGGTCATTGTGGAATTCAGCGTCAATGATGAGGACAACGCCCATTTCCTGGAGACCTACGAGGGCCTGATCCGAAAAATTTATGGAAGCAAAACACGCCCCGGGGTGCTGATCGTAAACAGTGTGAAATATGATGACGGTGTGAATGCCCAGGCCCGGCATGTGGAGGTGGGACGGGCCTATCAGATTCCCTGTGTGAGCATGAAGCCTACCCTGTATGAAAGGATGAGGGAGGGGGCTTTTACGAGCCGCAGAATTACGGAGGATGATCTTCACCCCAATGATTTGGGCCACAGCCTGATGGCGGAGGTGATCACAGACTTTCTGGAGGAAATCCGCCGGGACGTGGCAGCCGACAATACGGTTTTTGAAGAGGCAGATATTGACATCGGAAGGATACCTCCGCTTTCGGAGAATGCATATGAAAATTCCCTGCGCTTCCGGAACGGAAACTGTCGGGAAATCCTGCGGGAAAACAAAGGATTTACCCCGGATCAAAGGCCCCAAAAGGACATCCGGGAGATTTTCCGGCATGGCTGGACGGCGGAGGAAAAAGGGGCCCGGATGGTTTTTGAGGTGGAGGGAACCTGCATCGGCCTGCAGTATCGCAAATCCGTGGAAGGGCCTGCGCCTGTGGCAAGGGCTGTGATCGACGGCAGGCAGGAGAGCGCCGTTATTCTGGACGGAAATTTCGAACAGACCTGGGGGGACTGCCTTTATCTGGAAACTCTGGCGGAGCATCTTCCCTATGGAAAGCATACGGTGGAAATCGAATTGATCAAGGCAGCGGAGGGAAATAAAGTCCCCTTTTATCTTGTGTCCCTGATCGCCTCCGGAGCAGCGCAGGGGCTCAGGGAGATACCGGTGGGGGAAATTCCCGAACTGAAGGTACACGGAAGAACCACACCCTGCCGGGAGCCGCTGATCCTGTTCTGGACGGCAAGCGGATTTGAATGCAACCTTTCGGGGACGGAGCTTTCAGTCTTGGTGGAGGTGACCTACGATACCTTTGAGCCATGGTTTAGCTACACTGTAAACGGGGATTGGGTTGGCAGACAGATGCTGACACGGGGAAAGTATTGGGTGCCTCTTTTCAGGGGGATGAGCGGGGACAAAATAAAGAATGTGCGCTTTTTCAAGGATCTGCAGGCCATGAGCGACGACGGGGCGTCCTATATCCGCATCCATGCCCTGCGCTGCGACGGCCGCTTCTATCCGGTTAAGGAAAAGTCCATGAAGCTGGAGTTTATCGGGGACAGCATTACCTCGGGGGAAGGGCTGTTCGGGGCAAAGCAGGAGGAGGACTGGATTCCCATGTTTTTTTCCGCGCTGAAAAGCTACGCCTATCTCACCGCGCAGAAACTGGATGCCGAATACCGCGTCTTTTCCCAGAGCGGGTGGGGGATATGCAGCGGATGGGACAACAACGTGAACAACGCCATCCCCAGACACTACCGGCAGATTTGCAGCCTGATGCCGGGCAGCAGAAACGAAAGCTATGGCGGCAGCCAGCCTCATGATTTTGGCACATGGCAGCCGGATTTCGTGATTGTCAATCTGGGAACCAACGATGCCAGCGCCTTTGAGCAGCCGGCATGGGTGGACGGGGAAACGGGAACTTCCCACAAAATGCATAAAAATCCGGACGGCTCCTATAATAAAGAAGATATAGGAAAGCTTCAAAAGGCGGTGAGGGATTTCCTGTATACCCTGCGGGAATGTAACCCGGGGGCAGGAATTATCTGGTGCTATGGGATGCTGGGCGCGCCCCTTCAGTTAGAAATCTGCGAGGCGATTTTTCAGTATGCAGCAGAGACAGACGATCATAGGGTTTCCTATTTGCAGTTACCTGCTGCCAATGACAGAACCATCGGGGCAAGGGAGCATCCCGGCTTTCTGTGCCATAGGCAGACGGCGGAGATACTTGCGCAGTACATTGAGCAGTTAAGGGACGGAAAGTAAACTTACAGACTACTGATTGGAGGCAGTACCACAGGCACAGCCTGCGGTATGCAGGAGGATAAAAATGAGAATAGGAATGGGATATGACGTACACAAATTAACACAGGGACGAAAGCTGATCATGGGCGGGGTGGAGATCCCCTATGAAAAAGGACTTTTGGGTCACTCGGACGCGGACGTTCTTCTGCATGCCATTATGGATGCCCTTCTGGGGGCGGCGGCCCTTGGGGATATCGGAAAGCATTTCCCGGACACGGATCCGGCTTATAAGGGGATTTCATCCGTGAAGCTTTTGGAGCATGTGGGGGCTTTGCTGGAAGAAAATCTTTTTCTGATCGAAAATATCGACGCAACCATCATCGCCCAGGCGCCCAAAATGCGCCCTCATATCGACGCCATGAGAGAGAACATTGCGCAGGCTCTTGGTATTACCGCAGAGCAGGTAAATGTAAAGGCTACCACCGAGGAGGGGCTTGGCTTTACCGGGACGGGAGAGGGGATTTCCGCCCAGGCAGTCTGCCTGCTCACAAGCCCGGTAAGCCTTGGGAGCGAGGATGTGACGCCCCGGGGGTGCAGCGGATGTGAGGGGTGCCCTGTGAGTGAACAGTACTAGCTGTTAAGGGGATGGGGTTAAAATGAAAACGCTGAAAAGAAATATGCGGCACAAATGGAAAATGCAAAAAAAGGAGTGGCAGATTATGAGAAAGGCAGTTTTATTATTTTTATCGGTAATGATGGTCTCTGTTTTGTCCGGCTGCGGCGGGCAGAAGGATTCCCAGGCGGAGCAGGGTGGCGGGGAATCCCGATATGCAGAGGCTTTGGATGTGCTTAACGAGGTGATAAAGGTCTACGGCGAGGACGAGTTGTTTTCCATGTATGGCGGCGACCAGGAAAATGCGGTGATGGATGGGCCGGGAAAGTTTGACATCGCCAAAACGGAGGAACTGGAAAGCGTATATGGGCTTGCGGCGGATCAGAGCTCCAATATTGAAGATGCCGCCACCATGGTACATTTAATGAATGCCAATACCTTTACAGGAGCTGTTTACCGCATAAAGGAAGGGGTGGATATGAATGCCTTTGCGGATGCATTAAAGTCCTGCATTCTGGCAAGGCAGTGGATCTGCGGTCAGCCTGATACGCTGGTGCTCATCAATGTGGACGGCAGGTATATCATAACCGCTTTTGGGGAGGCTGGGATAATAGAGAATTTCAAAACAAATGCATTGTCTGCGTTCAGTGGCGCCCAGGTGATCACAGAAGCGCCTGTCGCGTGAGGCCCTTATGCTGTTTTCAAGTATTTCTTTTTTGTACTATTTTCTGCCTCTGACAGTCGGATTGTATTTTGCGGCTCCGGGGAGATTTAAAAATACGGTTCTCCTTCTTGCAAGCCTGGTGTTTTACGGGTGGGGAGAACCGAAATATGTGATACTGATGGGGCTTTCCGTTTTGCTGGGGTACGGATTTGGGCTGCTGGTGGAAAAATACAGGCAAAAAAGTGCAGGAAGGATCCTCTGCGTGGCTTCCGTGGGGGTAAGCCTCTCTTTTTTGCTGTATTTTAAATATGCGGATTTTTTTATTGAGAATTTTAATGCGGTGACAGGGATGGGGATTTTGCCTCTTCGTCTGGCCCTGCCCATTGGCATCAGTTTCTATACGTTCCAGATCATCAGTTACACGGTGGATGTGTACCGGGGAGAGGCGGCGCAGAGAAAGCTGATCTCTCTGGCAGTTTATATTACCATGTTCCCCCAACTGATCGCAGGGCCCATTGTGCGCTATCATGATATTGCAAAGCAGTTGGAGGGGAGAGGGCATTCCCTGAGCGGGGCGGCCTGTGGGATACGCAGGTTTGTGATCGGTCTGGCAAAAAAGATTCTGATCGCCAATCAATTGGGAGAGCTGTGCGGCGCATTCCGTACCTCAGGGGAAAAGTCAGTGTTGTTTTACTGGATGTATGCCGTTTCCTTTGCCCTGCATATTTACTTTGACTTTTCAGGATACAGTGATATGGCCATCGGGCTGGGCAGAATGTTTGGGTTCTCCTTTCCGGAAAATTTCAATTACCCTTATATTTCTGCCAGCATTACGGAGTTTTGGCGCAGGTGGCACATTTCCCTGGGAAGCTGGTTCCGGGATTATGTCTACATCCCTATGGGAGGGAACCGTAAAGGCGTCGGGAGGCAGCTTATCAATATTTTGGTGGTGTGGATGCTCACCGGTTTCTGGCATGGGGCGGCCTGGAATTTTCTTTTGTGGGGGCTGCTTTTCGCAGCTCTATTGACGTTGGAAAAGCTGTGGCTGCTAAAAAAACTGGAAAAGAGCCGTTTTTTTTCTCATATTTATACCTTATTTTTTGTTGTGATAAGTTTTGTAATCTTCAATGCGGAGAATCTGGAGCAGGCATTTTCTGATATTGCAGGTCTTTTCGGGGCAGGGGGGATTCCGCTTGCCTGCGCCGAAGCGGTATATTACCTGAAAAGCTTCGGGGTCCTCCTCTTGGCAGGCGGAATCGGGGCGACGCCGGCGCTCAGAGGTCTGGTAAGTAAAATTTCCGAAAATCCGGCAGGCAGCAGGGTGCTGAATCTGATTGAGCCTGCAGTGCTTGCCCTGCTGTTTGTGGTCATGACGGCCTATCTGGCGGACGGGTCTTTTAACCCGTTTTTGTATTTTCGGTTTTGAACGTGTCTGAAATTGCTCTTGCCGGACGGATCACTTGCCTGGCGGGAGTGATACGCTAAATAAGGGAGGCTTGTCTTATGAGCGCGAAAAAGAAAGACTTTGTGCTGTGTTTGGTGTTCGGGCTTTTACTTGCCGGAGGCTTTTTGCTGTGCCTGTTTTTGCCGAAAGCTAAGTATTCGGAAAGCGAGCGGCGGATGCTTTCGCCAAGGCCAAAGTTTTCGGCACAGGGAGTGTGGAGCGGCAGGTTCATGTCTGATTTTGAAAGTTATGCGGTGGATACCTTCCCTTTCCGGGATTTTTTGCGCGGTATCAAGGCAGTGACGGCACTCCATGTTTTTTTACGGCAGGACAATAACGGAATTTACGCGGAGGAGGGCTTTTTAGCGTCCATGGAATATCCCATGAACGAAGCTTCCCTCTCGCATGCGGCCCGGCGCTTTGGCTATATCCGTGAAAAATATCTGACAGGCGAAAACCGGATTTATCTCAGCGTGATTCCGGACAAAAATTGTTTCCTGGCAGAAAAGAGCGGACACTTATCCATGGACTACAAGGATTTTGAAAAGAAAATGGCTAACCTGGCGGATTTCGCAGAATACATTTCCATATCCGATTTGCTGGAGCGGGATGATTATTACAAAACGGATACCCATTGGCGGCAGGAAAAGATTACGGATGTGGCGGAGCGTCTGGCGCTTGCAATGGGAACCGAGGTTTCGGAGGATTATGAGCTCTGCGAGATGGAACAGGATTTTTACGGCGTATATTACGGGCAGGCGGCATTGCCTTTTGCGCCGGATCGGCTTAAATTTCTGACGGGGGAGGTGATCCAGGGTTGTCAGGTCTATGACTGGCAGAACCAAAAGGTGATTCCGGTTTACAATACTTCCGTTTTTGAGGAAGCGGGAAATGACGGGAAAAAGGCGGCAGTAAGGGATCCTTACGAATTGTTCCTTTCCGGCTCCCTTTCCCTTATTACGATCAAGAACCCAAATGCCCGGACAGACAAACGGCTTGTGATGTTCCGGGATTCCTTCGGGTCAAGCATTGCGCCTCTGCTAATCAGCGGATATGCCCAGATTGATTTGGTGGACATCCGTTATATCCATCCTGACCATTTGGGGCAGTTCATTGATTTTGAGGGATGCGATGTGCTGTTTTTGTACAGCAGTCTTGTGCTGAATCATAGTGATACGCTTAAGTAGGGGGAGGGAAGCATATGCAAAGGATTGAGGTAGTTTATTCGCCGGTTTGCGAGGCCACAGGCGCGATGATCGGCAAACTAAAGAAGTGGCTTACGGGAACGGACGTTGAGATCGGCATCTTCCCGTTCCACCTATGCCCCCGGAGGCTGAAAAGCAAATTCCGGCAGGGGGAAAACTGCTTTATCGATATTTTTTACCAGGGGGAAAGGATTGACTGTGTGCCGCTCCACCAGGACAGAATTTATGCAGCCCTTGGCATTCAAAAGAAGTCGGTGCAGGAGCACGGCGAAGAGGCGGCTCCTTCCTTTGCAATGACGGGCGGGCAGCTTGCCGAAGCGCTTAAGGCGGGCGAGGTTCAGTTTGAACCGATCAACCGGCAGAATTACATGGAAGAAATGACCATGTGCTTATGCAACTACCCTTTTGGGAATCCGCCAAAGCAGTTCCACAAAAGCTGTATGGAGATAAAAACACAGGTGTTTGCCGAAGTCTGGGAGGCCGAGAAAATCGCGGGGATTTATGGAAAATGCAGGGGAAAAGTGGTCGGATTACTGGAAGTAATGCCAAGGGAAATTCTGAAAAAGCATGGCTATATGACCGGAACAATGGGAGATGACAGCGAATACCTTTCGGTGGGCTGTTACGAAGTCGGCTATGGAATGCCGAGGGTCGAGATGATCAATCTGCTGATGGGGAAGCTGGAAGGGGTATTTTCCCTGTTCCGTCGCAGACGGCTGGAGGGCGTTGGGATTTATGGCTGGGAGGACGGGTTCAACCCCTATTGGGTCTATGAAAAATATGGTTTTGAAAAAGCGGAGAGCCTTGAGGAGAATACCGTTGTGTTTTCACGGCGAATGTAATTTGCCGGAAAGGGGCAGCGGGAGGAGTTGCCAGCCCTGCCGGAGTCCTTCCGGTTTGAGGATGGAGAGGAGAATGCTGTGAAAAATAAATTTTTCACAGGCAAATTTGTGCAGGCTGAGAGAAAGTAGGAGGAAAGGGAGAGAGACGTTGCGTTGTGTTTTTAGCGTTTTTACTACAAACTGTTGTTTATAATATAAAGAAAGAAGGGTTAGCTTTCAATGTCTGTAATCCGGCTATTGATGGGGAAAAACTGGCTATTCGGAATGAAAAACCGGCTATTGGAGATAAAAAGCTGGCTATTGAAATTTTGGAATCGGCAATTAGAAGGCAGAATTATAATGAACCGACCCTAAAAAACATAATTACAATTTATAATGCGATAGAAACAGACCAGATTTTTGGGGCGCCGGAAGTAAAAGATATATTGAAATGTTCAGTGTCCGCTTCAAAAGAGATTATGAAAAAACTGCGGGATATAGGAGCAATACAAAACGTAAAGGGGAAAGGAAAAGGAAAATATAGGTTTGTAAATATTGAAGAAATGAAAGGGCAGGTATAGAGTCCTCTCTAAAAAATGTAGGCATATAAAAATAAATTTTTTTTATGCAGGACTTGACACAAGCAAATGAGGTATATCCGGGAGGATTGGCGGCGTTAAATAAGAAAGCGGCGGGCGCTTACACGCAAATTGGAATTGCAAAATGTGAATGGGCAAGGCTGATCGGAGCGCAAATGAGCCTTACGGAGAATGCATCGCCAAGTTATCGTTTTTTTGTGGAGAGCTTGACGAAGAGGATAGAAATGGCATGAAATTTTTGTACAGTACTCTTGTGCTGAATCACAGTGATACGATTAAGTAGCGCGATAAATGCGAGCTTGCTTACAATTCCCGGCCAATGTTGAGGGAATACAGGGATAATAAAATGAATAAACATAAAAATATTTTCCTATTATTAATACCATTTTTACTAATTTTTCCGGCAGGTTGCTCGAATCAAAGAAATAATTTCAATACCGATGCATCCCTGAGTTACCTTTCACAGACATATAGTATCAATATAAGTGAAGAAAGGCCGAAAGTTGTTTTAGACACAGATATGACGTTTCTGGGAGATGATGCATTCTGTTTGTCTATCTTAGTTCAGGCAGATAACATAGGCTTAATTGATTTAGTTGGAGTAACTGTTACTGGCGGCAATTCTTTTGTATCTGTCGGTACAAATGCTGCATTACGCCAGCTTGAACTTTGGGGACGATCAGACATACCGGTATATATAGGTACTGACGAACCCTTAAATGGATTTCGGGATCTTGAAGATCAGCGCCAGGTAGTAGGTTCCATTGATAACTGGGGAGCAATGGCAAATCTTGACAACTATGTAGAGCCCCAAAACTTCCATGATCTCGGAAAATATTATGAACGAAAATGGGGATATTCCCAAGCAACACCACAGGAAGCTTCTGCTGTCGAATTCTTGTTGGATCTCGTGTCCAATAACAAAAATGAAATCACTATCATTTCAGTTGGTTCTCCAATCAGCATTGCTTTGGCGTGTCAGCAGGACGTAGATTTTGCTCAAAACGTAAGTGAAATTATATATCTTGGCGGTATTCTGGGAGAGGGAGGAACTTACACACCGTATGCAGATTTTAATTGTTTTTATGACGCAACCGCTTATAAAGTATGTTTGAACGCAAGTTTTCCAAAGCAAACTATGATCCCCCATGAAGTAGTTAATGATGTGAAAATTGACAAAGCGGTATATGATTTGCTTGAAGAAAAGGGAACTACTCAGATTTCAAGGTTCTGGGTTGATAATCAGGGGGGACTATACCGTAGGAATACGAATCGAAAGGATAGCTGTGCCGATGCAATTGCTGCTGCAATTTATTTAATACCGTCTGTCGTTGTACAATACCAAAATTTTTATGTTGATATAAACGATGATATAACAAGTGCTGAATATGGGAAACTAATTTTGAATCATTCTGACAGCAACAATAATATTTCATTTATTACCAGGCTGGACACTAACCAATATTGGGATTTCATTACAGATTTACTGTGCCATGTTTCCGATATGCCTGATTGTACCTACGGAGAACTTATTTCAGAAAGTGTGTCTCCCAATTAGCCATTCATTCGTCGTCTGATATTGTTATGCTATAAACCCTTGACACAAGCCCCGCAGAAAACTATAATAAAACAAGATAACAGCGTTATGCCAAAAGAAGGTGATGGATTGGCGCAGGACAAAGCGACAAAGGAAAAGCTCCTGGAAAGTGCAAAGAAAGAGTTTTTAGAGAAGGGATATATGAAGGCTTCCCTGCGGACGATCTGCAAAAATGCAGGGGTGACCACCGGGGCTTTATATTTTTTCTTTCAGGGCAAGGAGGATTTGCTGAGAGAGCTTGTGGAGGAGCCTCTTAAAGGACTGATGTTTCTGATCCGGCAGCATTTTGCGGAGGAGATGGAGCGGGGGATTGGCGTTGTCAGCCTTGATATGGACCGGCAGGATATTGATGCCGCCAAAGAAGTGGTACGTTTTTTGTACCGGCATTATGATGTGTTCCTGCTTCTTTTAACGAAAAGCCAGGGGAGCGAGTACGAGGACATGGTAAGCCGCTTTGCGGACTATGGCGAAGAGCATTACCGGAGGCTCACGGCCCAGGTAGCCAGAACCTATGGCGGTACGGCTCTGGATGACTACATGATTCACTGGATGTCCCATATGCAGATCAATGCCTTTGTCCATCTGCTGATCCATGAGCCGGATGTGGAAAAGGCGCTTGTGCATATCGAGCAGGTTGTGGTGTATCTGGTATCCGGGTGGAACGGGCTTTTCCAGAGGGGAAGGGCTGCGGGGAATTCGGCGGATACCGGAGGAAGAGGATAAAAAGCAACGGATGCCAGGCCTTGCCAGCCATCCTTATGTTTCAACAAACGCTGCCACGCTTTGCGAGTCAGCTTATTGTAAGCAGAACCGCTGCCGTAAAACATATTTGCGGCAGCGGTAAAATTAAGATTTCAACATAACGTTGTTATGTTGAAGCTGTTATGCCCGGAGGATAGGGGCAGTAAGGAGGGAATCGAATGTATCTGGAAGTTAAGAGGTTGAAAAAAAGCTATGGGGAAGGCGGAAGCTATGTGGAGGTTCTAAAGGGCGTGGATTTGTCCGTGGAAAAAGGGGTGATGTGCGTCATACAGGGAGCCAGCGGCTCCGGAAAGTCCACCCTGCTTCACTGTATCGGTGGATTGGATGAAGCTGGTTCCGGGTCTGTCTCGGTGGACGGGATGGAGATCTGCGGATTAACGCCGGAGGAATTGTCCGATTACCGCAGGGCGAATCTGGGATTTGTTTTTCAGTTCTATAACCTTGTGCCGAACCTTACGGTAAAGGAGAATATCCAGGTGTGTGAATACCTTACTGGCAGCCCCCTTGATCTGGGGGAGCTTTTGGATACCCTTGGCCTTGCCGGACATCAGGATAAATTTCCGCCCCAGCTTTCCGGCGGCCAGCAGCAGCGGTGTGCCATTGCCAGAGCGCTGATCAAGAACCCGAAGCTGCTGCTCTGTGATGAGCCCACCGGGGCATTGGATTCCCATACATCGCGGGAGATTCTGGAATTGTTGGAGGAAGTGAATCGGAAATACGGCACTACCATACTGATTGTTACTCACAATAACGCCATCAGGCAGATGGTGGATCAGGTCGTATATCTGAAGGACGGGCAGGTGCAAAAGAATTACCGGAACGAAACGAAAGTACCTGCCGCTCAGTTGGAGGATTTGTGATGCAGAAAATATTGAGAAAACGCATATTTCGTGACCTGAAAGAGAATCAATTCCGGTATTTGGCGCTGGCGCTTTTGGTTGTTTTTGGCATGTATATCGTGATTGGTTTGGTAGGGGCGGCGGATACTGTGATAATCCGCACGGCGGAGAGGGCAAAGGCGAACCGGGTAGAGGACGGGCAGTTCGCTGTGTTCGTACCGCTTACGGAAAAGGAGAAAGCTTTCCTGGAAGAAGAGGGGATTACCTTAGAGGAGCATTTTTATCTGGACTATGCCCTGACGGGCAAAAGTATCCGACCGGAGGCGGGAAGGGGGGCGCAGGATGCAGGTTCTGCCGGGGGTGTTGTCCTGCGTATCTTTTCCCGGAGAAAGAACATTGATCTGGTACAGGTTGATTCCGGGGAACTTCCCCAAAAGAACGGTGAAATTCTGCTGGAGAGGCGTTTCTGCGAGGAACAGGGGATTTTAATCGGTGATAAGATTACTTTTGGAGATCGTAAATATACGGTCAGCGGGATTGGTACAGCCCCGGATTACGAAGCGGCCTTTCAAAACTTTTCCGACAGTGCCGTGGACAGCGGACGGTTCGGAATCGGGTTTGTGACAGAGGAGGATTACCGGCAGATGCGGGATGCACCCGGGAGCATTTCTTCGGAGGAATATACCTATGCCTATCGTCTGAATGGACGGATTACCCATCAGGAACTGAAGGAAAAACTGAAAGGGCTGGAAGCAGGCGGCAGGGGTGGGCTCCCAGAGGGACTTTCCGGGCTTGCAAAAAGTAATGGCAGGCCAGGCCCGGTTTTCCCCTCTAAACTGACCCGTTTTGTCCCTGCGGGCGATAATCCCCGGATTGGCTCGGCAGGAAATGATAAATTGGTGGATAGGGCGGCGGGACTGACGGCCGGTGTGATTGTCCTGATCCTGTTTGCCTATGTCATTTCTGTATTTACGATACATAGCATAGAACGGGAGGCGCGCGTCATCGGAACACTCTATGCCATGGGGGTAAAGAGGAAAGAGCTTTTGCGGCATTACCTTACGCTGCCAGTGATCCTCACCTTCATTGCAGGGGCTGTGGGGACAGGGCTCGGCTACAGCAGATTGGGCGTCAATACCTATCTTGGGGAGTCTTACGGCTACTTTTCCATTCCAAAAGTAGATGTGGTCTTTGAGCCGTACCTGCTGATCTATGGGCTGGTTGTGCCGCCCCTTGCCACAGCCCTCACCAATTATCTGGTGATACAAAAAAAGCTTGCCAGAGCGCCCCTTGCCCTGATCCGTGGAGAGCAGAAAGGGGACAGGGTACATACCATAGGGCTTTCGGGCGGTTTTGTGCGGATTTTCCGAATCCGGCAGCTTTTGAGGGAAAAGCGCACGGCACTTACCCTATTTTTCGGGATGTTCATTTCCCTGCTGATCGTCATGCTTTCTCTGGATTGTTATACCCTCTGTTCCCACGTCAAGACGGAAAGCGCCAGGGATACGAAGTTTGCCTATATGTACACCTATAAGTATCCGGAAGAGGAAGTGCCGGAGGGCGGTGAGGAGGCGGTGGGAGTAACCATGAAAAAGGAAGTTATGGGCTATGAATTTGACGTGACGCTTCTGGGAATCCATAAGGAGAACCCTTACTTTGACGCTCCGGTGGAAGAGGGGGAAAACCGGGTGCTGGTTTCCTCAGCCATGGCGCAGAAGTATGGAATCAAAGAGGGGGATATTCTGACGCTTTTGGATGAGGAGAAGGATCGGTACTATGCCTTTCGGGTGGATGGAACCGTGACCTATTCCGCCGGTTTTTTGGCCTTTATGGACATTGACAGCATGCGGGAATTGATGGGGGAGGGGGAGGGCTATTACAATATCGTTTTTTCGGATCATGTACTGGATATTGATAACGGCAGGCTTTATTCCGTCCTCTCAAAGGAAGGGGTGGAGAAGAGCGCGGCCGTGTTCGTGGAGCAGATGAAGGATATGGTCATCATGCTGCTGGCGGTTTCCGCACTGATCTTTGGGGTGGTGATGTATTTGCTGATGAAGGTGATGACTGACCGGTCGGCTTTGTCGATTTCCCTGTTCAAGGTGTTTGGCTACCGGAAAAAGGAGATACGGAAGCTTTACCTGAACGGGAACTTTTTGGTGGCGGCGCTGAGCGCCCTTGTGGGGATTCCGTTATCCAAGGCCGTGATGGATCTGCTCTTTCCTTATATGGTGTCGAACATTGCCTGTGGGATTAATCTCACTTTCTCATGGCAGACGTATGTGGGTATATTTTTAGGCGTACTGGTTTTATACGGGATGATCAACGGGATTCTTATGGGCAGGGTGAATAAGATCCTTCCGGCCCAGGCGCTTAAGATGCGGGAGTAGCAGAGAGAATATTTCTATGTGATCAAAGCTTTGGAAGAAAATTTTCAGGAAACTGAGGTATGAAAATGAATCCAAAAGATTTATAATGAAAGAAGTATTTACGGAAAGGAGCATTTGGAGGCACTCATTTCCCGGAGGAGCAGTAATTTCAGAAGAAAGCGAACAGGAGGAAGAAAAGAACATATGGCTTACTTATTTGTACATTTCAGGGAAAAGACATCACCTGACGGAGAGCAGGTATATTTCGGGCTCAGCCAGGATGGCTTTCAGTGGGAGGAAGTGAACCTGGGACAGCCGGTATTGTGGGCTTATTACGGCGATAAGGGCGTCCGGGATTTTACGATCACGAAGTGTGAAAAAAACGGGAAGTATTACATATTTGCAACGGATTTAAGCCTGTCCTATGGGATGAGAAACCAGTACCGCCATTCCTGGGATGAGATCGGCAGAAACGGCAGCAAGTATCTGGCGGTCTGGGAATCCGGGGATCTGGTATCCTGGACGGAGCAGAGACTGGTGAAGATCGGGGATGAGGATTTCGGATGTCTCTGGGCACCGGATATTATTTATGACAGGAGGGAGGGGGATTATGTGCTCCACTGGTCCTCTTCCCATAAGAGCAATGACTACGGTGAAAAGGCGATTTATTACAGCAGGACAAAGGATTTCGACAATTTCTCAAAACCAGAGGTTCTGTACCGGAAAGAAGATTCCGGTGTGATCGATTCGGCCATGTATGAGGAGAACGGAAAATACTATCTCTTTGTGAAGAGTGAAAACAATCCCTCAAATATCATACTGCTGAAGTCGGAAAGTGTGACGGGGCCCTTTGAGAGGGTGGAGGCGTTCGATGAGAGCATGGCGGTGATCGAGGCGGGCCAGTACGAAGCGCCCACGGCGGTTTGTCTGGAAAACGGGAAGTGGTGCCTGTTTTTGGATTACTATGGTGTGCCCGGAGAAGGGCAGGGATACGTGCCGTTTGTGGCTGACAGCCTGGCGTCCGGCAGGTTTGTACGCTCTGATGAGAGTTTTCATTTTCCTTATGGATATAAGCATGGAACGATTATGAAGATTAGTAGGGAAGAGTATGAGAGGATACGCGAAGCGTATTCATAGATTTCTATTTTTATTGATATTTATAGAAGCTTGCGGCAAAACAGGGAAAGAGTCAGGAGGAGGATCAGCAATGGGAACACTAAAAAACGGAACATTATGGAAGGATGTAAGCGGTGCGCCTCTTCATGCGCACGGCGGTTACATTATTTTTTATGAAGGATATTATTACTGGTATGGGGAGGACAGGAGGGAAAATTATTACGTGAGCTGTTACCGCTCCCAGAATCTGACGGACTGGGAATTTCGCAATCATGTACTTACCACCTGTTCCGAGACGGCAGAGTATCGGGTGAGGACGAAAATCCTGTTAAAAAATGAGGACGGAAGCAAGGTGAATCTGGAACGGCCAAAGGTGCTGTACAACGATAAGACAGGGAAGTTTGTCATGTGGATTCACTTTGAAAACGGAAAGGATTACAGGGATGCGGCAGTGGGAATTGCTGTCTGTGATACGCCGGACGGGGACTTTGTGTATCATGGACATTTCAACCCCTACGGCTGTATGTCGCGGGACTGCACCCTTTTCAGGGACGATGACGGAACGGCTTATTTCATATCGGCGGCGCGGGATAATGCGGATCTGCATGTTTACCGCCTTACGGATGACTACATGAATGTGGAGGCCCTGGTACATAGGCTGTGGCAGGGAGAATACCGGGAGGCGCCGGCGGTGGTTAAAATGAACGGCAAATATTATATGCTCACTTCTTTCTGCACCGGCTGGGCTCCCAACCAGGGCAAATATGCGGTGGCTGATTCCATGGAGGGAAGATGGAGCGCCCTGAAAGAAATCGGCGATGAGACCACGTACCGGAGCCAGCCGGCATTTATTCTTCATAAAGACGGGCGGGTTCTTTATTTCGGCGACCGATGGGGCGGAGACGGAGAGAAATATTTTGAATCCGGATATGTGGTTTATCCCCTGAAGGAAGAAGGGGGCAGGCTTATCATGGAATATGTGGATGAGATAGATATTTAAGGGATGGGGGAGCGGAATGGCAGATATTTATACGGCAGATCATAAGCGTTATGAAAAGATGGTATATAACAGAGTGGGAAGGAGCGGAATGAAATTTCCGGCAGTTTCCCTGGGCTTCTGGCATAATTTCGGGTCAAAGGATAATTACGATCTTATGAAGGCGATGTGCAGGTCGGCTTTCGATCATGGCATTACACAATTTGACCTGGCAAACAATTATGGCCCGGTTTATGGAAGTGCAGAGACGAATCTGGGCAGGCTTCTGGAGGAAGACTTTGGGCCCTACCGGGATGAGCTGGTGATTACAACAAAAGCCGGGTATGATATGTGGGATGGCCCTTACGGCGATCATGGCAGCAGGAAGTATTTGATTGCCAGCATTGACCAGAGCCTGAAACGGATGAAGCTGGATTATGTGGATATTTTCTATCACCACCGTATGGATAAGGAAACACCCTTAGAGGAGACCATGACTGCCCTGGCGGATATTGTAAGGAGCGGTAAGGCGCTTTATGCGGGAGTGTCCAATTATGACAGAGAATATACGCAAAAGGCGGCGGAGCTTCTCAGGGAGCTGCATTGTCCTTTTATTGTGAACCAGAGAAGATATTCTATTTTTGACAGGACGATTGAGGAGGACGGGGTAAAGTCCTATTGCAAAGAAGCGGGAGTGGGGATTATTGCATTCAGCCCCTTGGCCCAGGGGATGCTGACAGATAAATATCTGCACGGTATACCGCAGGACAGCCGTATTGCGAAGGATCCAAGATTTTTACATGCCGCCGACCTGACCGAGAACAGGCTGGAACAGATCAGACGTTTGAATGAACTGGCCGGGCAGCGGGGGCAGACACTGGCGCAGATGGCGCTCTCCTGGGTGCTGAAGGATGACGAAGTATGTTCTGTACTGATTGGCGCATCGAAACCGGAACAGATCGTGGAGAATATTACTGTGGCGGAGCATGCGGATTTTACGGAAGAGGAATTGAAGAAGATAGAGGAAATTTCGTCTTCTCAGGGTGGAAATTGATGGGAGAGATGCCGGATGATACAGTTTATGGAAAAGGGCAGGCTGGTGACGGTATGGCCAAGCCTCAAAGAGGACAGGCCGGTTGTGTATCTGAATACGTTTGAGGACGAGGGGGAGCGGGTGTATAAGGAATTGGGGACGGAGCCGGCCTCGGATTTCACCCTTGTGGCGATCAGCGGGCTCGACTGGAACCATGACATGGCCCCGTGGGATATTCCGACGATTTTTGAGGGCGATACCGCCTGTACCGGAGGCGCGGATGATTATCTGGGGCTTTTGATGGGAGAGATCATGCCCAGGGCAGAAAAGGAAGTCCGGGGCAGGGTTCTGTGGAGGGGGATTGCCGGATATTCCCTTGCGGGATTGTTCGCGGTGTATTCCCTTTACCGGACGGAGGTTTTTTCCAGGGCGGCCAGCATGTCCGGTTCCCTCTGGTTCCCGGGTTTTTGGGAGTATGTCGTTTCCCATGAGCTGAAAAGGGAGCCGGAGTGTATTTACTTTTCCCTGGGAGATCGGGAATGCAGGACAGGGAACCCTTATTTAAGAGTTGTGCAGGAGCGCACGGAGGAGATAGAGGCTTTTTACCGGGGAAAAGGGATGGATACCGTATTTCAGAGCAATCCGGGCGGGCACGGGAAAAATACAGTCAGAAGGACGGCGGCGGGTATTGCCTGGATCTTGGCGGCCTGCCAGAGGAACTGAATAAAAGATAAGCTGAAAACAGGAAGGGAGTCTGTTTCTCTTTCAGTTTTTCAGCTTTATTGGTTTAATTCATTAACAAAGGTATTTTCATAATCCTGGAGTTGATGGTATATGGCTTCTACATAAGCGGTTACGCCTTCTATCCGATAGAGCATGAGATAGCGGTGTCGCATGAAATGAATGATGCGGTATCCGTTTCTTTTCAGCTGAGGGTGAGTACAAAATTTCAGGCTGCCAGCGATTTTAGAAAGCTGATTCCGTGTTTCAATAGCATCCTGCCATACATTATAAGCAGCCTGGTCATTCAGCAAGGTGTACTGTAGGTAATCAATATAGTCGTTTAGCTGGGACAGTGCTTTTGGTGAAATGATTACGTCAAATGAATCCATGCTGTTTTCCCATCCTGTTTAGTGCATCCTCCATATCAAGCCCCTTTCCCTCGGAAATCTGCTGGCGCGACTCGGTAAGGTCGGAAAGGATATGTTCCTGGCTGACCGGGACAAATGGATTTGCGGGTTTTCTGGAAGTGAACAGCTTCTGTGTGAATTCCATAACCTTGATTCTTGCATCTTCCGGCATTGCTTCCAGCATGGAAACGGTTGCGTCTAAAGTACTCATGGGAAAGTCTCCTCTCATGATTAGAATCTGTAGGAAAAGTATTTCTTGCTATGAATAGATTATACATGAAAAAGGGGTTGGAATCAATACAGGGAATCTTACTCCTCAGAATAAAATTTCAGTTGACAAAACCGCCGCTTTTGAATATGCTGATACTATAAAAGTTTTTAACGATTCTGATCGGTTACAGACCGTGATATAGTAAGAAATGCAGGGAACGGAAAGAGTATATTACCCGTATCTGCCCAGAGAGGGAATGCCGGCGGCTGGAAGCATTCCTGCGGATCGAGAATAGAAGTGCATCCGGGAGCAGGTTCTTTGAAGGGCAGTCAGTATGTAAGCGGCGCCTGGTAGCAGAACACGTTTTTCACACGTTACGTGATTGGAACGGCATGGCAGACAAAAGATGCCCCGGCAGGGACGGTTTGCGGCTGCTTCCGATGAGTGGAGGCCAAGAGGCCTCTAATAGAGTGGAACCGCGGATAACTTCGTCTCTAAATTGGGAGACGGAGTTTTTTTGTGCTCAGGCCCGTATAAGGAAATTTTGAAAACCGATCAGACTAAGGAGCAATCGTGGGAATGATTAAGAATTTAAAGGAAGAGATCGCCATCATCAGGCAGAGAGATCCGGCCATCCATTCCTCCATGGAGGTTTTGCTGTATCCCAGCTTTAAGGTTATGCTGCATTACCGGCTGGCCCATAAGCTGTACCTGAAAAAGCATTATTTTCTGGCCAGATGGGTATCCCAGCGGGGAGTGAGGAAGACGGGCATTGAGATCCATCCCGGCGCGCAGATCGGGAAGGGATTTTTCATTGACCACGGAAACGGCGTCATTATAGGAGAGACTACCATCATCGGCGACAATGTGACCCTGTACCAGGGGGTAACCCTTGGGGGAACCGGAAAGGAGCAGGGAAAAAGGCACCCGACCATCGGCAACAACGTGATGATCAGCGCGGGGGCCAAGGTGCTTGGTTCCTTTACCATAGGAGACAACTCCAAGATAGGGGCAGGAAGCGTGGTGCTTGAGGAGGTGCCGCCGGGTTCTACCGTGGTGGGTGTGCCGGGGCGGGTGGTGAAGCGCGCCAACATGGCTCTTCCCCAGGAGGAGCTGGATCAGGTCAATCTGCCGGATCCCATCAAGGAGGATTTGAACATCCTGCATCATGCCAACACAGAGCTTACCAACTCTCTGATTGACTTGGACAGAGAGCTGAGGGAGATGAAAAACAAATGCGGCAAAAGGCCTCAGTGCCAGATGTGCCGCCAATACGACGAAAGGCCCGAAGAGGCCCGGAAAAAACAGGGAAAGGAGCATGGATGAATATGAAAATTTACAACACACTTTCGGGAAGAAAAGAAGAGTTTAAGCCCTTAGAGGAGGGCAGGGTTAAGATGTACGTGTGCGGGCCCACCGTCTATAATCTGATCCATATCGGAAACGCCCGCCCCATGATTTTGTTTGACACGGTGCGCCGGTATATGGAATATAAGGGCTATGAGGTAAACTATGTGTCCAACTTTACCGATGTGGATGACAAGATCATCAAAAAGGCAATGGAGGAGGGAGTGGATGCCTCCGTGATCTCCGAGCGCTATATTGCCGAGTGCAAAAAAGACATGGAGGCCATGAACGTGAAGCCGGCCACCGTCCATCCCAAAGCCACCCAGGAGATCGGCGGCATGCTGGAGATGATAAGCACCCTGATTGAAAAAGGCCATGCTTACAAAGCGCAGGACGGAACCGTCTATTTCCGTACCAGAAGCTTTCAGGGCTATGGAAAGCTTTCCCACAAAAATCTGGACGATCTTCAGGGCGGAAACCGTTCCCTTTTAGTGACAGGGGAAGATCAAAAGGAGGATCCCCTGGATTTCGTCTTGTGGAAGCCCAAGAAGGAAGGGGAACCCTACTGGGAGTCGCCCTGGTG
The DNA here is from genome assembly GCA_910579425.1 of uncultured Lachnospiraceae bacterium. GTDB lineage: Bacteria > Bacillota > Clostridia > Lachnospirales > Lachnospiraceae > Suilimivivens. Next base: position 26,183 of record CAJTVL010000016.1, read on the forward strand.
CCAGGGACGTCCGGGATGGCATATTGAGTGTTCCGTGATGAGCAAAAAGTATTTGGGAGAGGAGATCGACATCCATGCCGGGGGCGAAGATCTGGTGTTCCCCCATCACGAAAATGAGATTGCCCAGTCGGAGGCTGCCAATGAGAAGCCTTTTGCAAGATACTGGATGCACAATGCCTTTTTAAATATCAATAACCACAAAATGTCCAAGTCCCTGGGAAATTTCTTTACCGTAAGGGACGTGAGCGAAAAATACGATTTGCAGGTGCTGCGCTTTTTCATGCTTTCCGCCCATTACAGGAGCCCCTTGAATTTCAGTGAAGAGCTGATGGAGGCGGCAGGCAGCGGCTACGAGCGGATTGTAAACGGAGTCGGCAACTTAAATTATTTGCTGGAAAATTCCAAATCTGATAAAATAAGTGAGGAGGAACAGGCGCTCCTGAAAGAGGCGGAGAGTTACAGGGTGAAATTTGAGCAGGCCATGGAGGACGACTTTAACACGGCGGACGCCTTAGCGGCCATCTTTGAGCTGGTGAAGTTTGCAAATTCCCATGCGGATGCGGAGAAAAGCGCCCCCTTCCTTGGAAGCCTTAAAGAAGAAATCCTGAAGCTTTCGGATATTTGCGGTTTGATCGTTGAGAAAAAGCCGGAGCTTTTGGAGGAAGATATAGAAGCCCTGATCAAAGAAAGGCAGGAAGCAAGAAAGGCGAAAAACTTCGGCCGTGCGGACGAGATCAGAAAAGAGCTGCTGGATAGGGGAATTATTTTGGAGGATACCCGAGAGGGAGTTAAATGGAAGAGAGCATAAGTTTACTTTCAATGATCAAAAAGAGTTTTGCGTTAAAAGAGGTGGATATCAGGACATATTCACCTCTTGCCCTTGCTTATATGGGAGACGCGGTGTATGATCTGGTATTCCGTACGGCGGTGGTGCAAAAGGGCAATACCTCGGCCCATAAGCTTCATATCCAGGCCACCCGGTATGTGAAAGCGCCGGCCCAGGCCGAGCTGGCGGATGCCATCATAGAAAAGCTTACGGCCCAGGAGTTTGCGGTGTATAAAAGAGGAAAAAATGCAAAGCCTTATACTATGGCAAAAAATGCCACCCTGGCAGAATACAAGAAAGCAACCGGCTTAGAGGCCCTGGTGGGGTATTTGTATCTGACGGATCAGATGGAAAGAGCGCTTTGCCTGATACAGACAGGGCTGGAAAGATTAAAATGAGCCGGAAGCGGATTGAGGAAAAGGAAATGAACGAGCAGAAAAATCAAAGAAAAGGACCTCTTATAGATGAAACGTTTACAGAGGAATCCTTCATAGAAGGACGCAATGCAGTCATCGAGGCCCTGCGCGCAGGCCGGGCAATGGAGAAGCTTTATATCCAGGACGGCATTCAGGACGGCCCTGTGCAGACCATCAAACGGGAGGCGAGAAAGCGAGAGATCGTCATAAAGTATGTGACAAAGCAGCGGCTGGATCAGATGACGGCGACCGGCAGGCATCAGGGTGTAATTGCCGTGGGGGCAGCCTATGAATACGGGACGGTGGAGGATATGATGCGCCTGGCAGAGGAAAAGGGGGAAGCGCCTTTTTTGTTTCTTTTGGATAATATTGAGGATCCCCACAATCTGGGAGCAATTATCCGGACGGCAAACCTTTGCGGGGCCCATGGGGTGATCATCCCCAAAAACCGTGCGGCGCACCTTACCGCTGTGGTGGCCAGGGCCTCTGCGGGGGCACTGAATTATACGCCGGTGGCAAGGGTCACAAACCTTGCAAGAACCATTGAGGAGCTGAAAGAAAAAGGGCTCTGGTTCGTGTGTGCGGATATGGACGGAACCCTTATGTACGACCTGAAGCTGACAGGCCCCATGGGCCTGGTAATCGGAAGCGAGGGGGAGGGCGTGGGCAGGCTGGTAAAGGAGAAATGTGATATGACTGCCGCCATTCCCATGAAGGGAAACATAGATTCTTTAAATGCCTCTGTGGCCGCCGGGGTGCTGGGCTATGAGATTGTGCGGCAGAGGCTGAAGCTGTCGTAAGAGTCAGTATGATACGGGGAATATTATGGGAAAAATAAACAGGGCTTTGTTAATGCTGATTGCCATGGGAGCGATTATGCTGGCCGCGGTGGGAGTTGACAGAGGAATGCAGTTTTTTGAGCATCAGAGGCTGGAAGCGGAAAGGGTGGCAAGATATGAGCAGGCATATGCGGATGTCGCCGACATAGAAATGACCATCAGCCAGTTGGCCCGGGATCAAAAGGCAATTGAGGCATATCTGGAAGAGCACAGAGAATATTTTGATGATATGGCAAATGCTGCAGGAGACGTTCCCGAAAACGGGACAGACGGTGTTTCTGCCAATGCGGCAGGTGATGTCTCCGGAAACGGGGCGGGCGGTGTTTCTGCCAATGCGGCAGGCGATGTCTCCGGAAACGGGACGGGCGGTGTTTCTGCCAATACGATAGGAGGCGGTCTGGCAGACGGGATACAGGATATATCCGGAAACGGGATGACCGGTATTTATGCCGAAGGAATCTTTCAGGTATCCGGCAACGAGCTTTGGAGTGTGGATGGAGCTTATAAGTGGGATCCGGATCAGGAGGTCTGGAGGGATGTTTCGGGAAATATCGTGACTCCCCTTCTGGCAGGGGAGGATCAGACCATTGAGGATATCCCTCTGCAGGAAGAGCAGGGGCAGAATAAAGAGCTGACCCTTACCGAGCGACGAAAAATCCGTGGTTCCTATATGGAGACCCGGATGCAGAATAAGCTGGATCAGGAGTTGATTGCCCAAAAGACGGTAGATTTTTCCGGCATTTCCATCGCCTGTCTGGGAGACAGTATCACGGAAGCGGCGAACCTGAGTGATCAGGAGAATTATAAACAGTATGCTTATCCGGCCAGACTGAAGGAGAAATTAGGGGCTGAGAATGTGGTCAATTTAGGGATCGGCGGTTCTTCCATCGGAAGATACTGGGAAAATGCTTTTGTGGACAGATACAGGGAGATACCGCAGGATACGGATTTGATTCTGGTGATGGGCGGCACCAATGACGGCTTTTGCATGAATCAGGAAGAGCTTGGAACCATGCAGGAGCGCAAGCCGCGAACCTTTATCGGCGATTTGGACGAGCTGCTCAAGGGACTTAAAGAAAATTACCCCCAGGCAAAGGTAGTGCTGGTAACGCCTCTTCCCAATGTGCTCCATGACATTTTGAGGAAGGAAAGAGATTATCTTCTGCCCCAGAAAACCATTGTAAGCACCATGAAGACACTGGCCGGAGAGTATGGGATACCGGTGATTGATCTTTACAACTCCAATATACTGGACACCCATGACGCCGCGGTGATCTACAACTATATGCCGGACGGCGTGCATTGCAATGCGGACGGCTACACCCTGCTGGCAGAGCATCTCGGGGCAGAATTAATCCGCCTGTATCAGGACGGGGAAGATGGGAGGTAGTTGGGATATTATATTGCCCTAAGAAGATGAAGGAGTCATGTTGCACCTTTTTTCCACCCATGATATACTACAAGTAAAAGGAAAGGAGATGGTAAAATGCACATCAGGAAAATCCTTATGACAGGAGCCGCAGGCCTTGTATTGTCAGCATTCATGGTAGTTCCGGTTTCAGCACACGGACATCATTACCAGAGCAGAAGCGAGACCAGCTATAGCTACCCGGTATGCACAGTAGAAGACTGTACAGAAGAAGGATGTCATCTTCACGACGGCGAATACTATTGCGGCTATGATCATGAGGATGGTTACTGTGATGGCACTTGTCGGCCTGTGAGACGTTCCGCATCAGGGGGACATCATGGCAGAAGAGGCGGATGCCATTAAAGGTATGATGAACAGACGGTAGGCAGACAGCGCTCAAATGCGCTGTCTGTTTGATTAACCGAAAAAACGGAGATTTCATTTTATGGGAAAACGGTTTAATACAACAGGAATATGCTATCCTGATGAGCATTATATGGTAAATATGCAGGACCGTCTGAGGGATATTGAAACCATGGTGGCCGCCGGTGAGTATTTTACAATCAACAGAGCCAGGCAATATGGTAAGACCACACTGCTGAATCTCTTAGAAGAGAAGCTTGCACATGAATATACGGTGCTGTCCATTAGCTTTGAAGGAATGGGCAATGACGCCTATGTCTCTGAGAGTGCCTTTTGTCAGAGTATATGCAGGCTTTTAGCCCGGATGGTTTACTATAAAGACAAAAAAGACATGCCTCCGCTTTTGGCAGAAAGGCTGAAGCTGATCAAAAGCGAAGGGACGGATATGATTGGTCTGTCCGATTTATTCTCGGAACTTTGCGGTCAGATGAAAAGACCGGTTATCCTTATCATCGACGAAGTGGATCAGGCAAGTGACAAAGAGGTGTTTCTGTCTTTTCTTGGGATGCTTCGGGACAAGTATCTGCAAAGAAAAAAGCTTCCTGCGTTTCAGACCGTTATTTTAGCCAGCGTATATGATATTAAAAATTTGAAGCTGAAGGTAAGGCCGCAGTCAGAGCATCATTATAACAGCCCCTGGAATATCGCGTGCGATTTTGGCATTGACATGAGTTTTTCGGCAGAGGATATTGCAGGTATGCTGGAGGAATATGAACGGGATTACCATACCCAGATGGACGTCAGGGGCATAGCGGAACTGATCTGCGATTATACCTGCGGATATCCTTTTCTTGTATCCCGTCTCTGTAAAATTGCTGATGAGAGAATCTCAGTCCGGGCCGGGTTTTCGAAAAGCACGGCATGGACTCATAGCGGGATCGTAGAGGCAGTGAAGGAACTGCTGGCAGAAACCAATACCCTGTTTGACGATATGATAAAAAAGACGGAGGACTTTCCGGAGCTGAAAAAAACGCTTTACGCCATTTTATTCCGCGGGGAGATAATTCCTTACAATTCCGATTATTACGTGCTGAACACAGGTATTTTGTTTGGTTTTTTAAAAAATAAGGATGGCATTGTAGCGGTGGCGAACCGGATCTTTGAGACGAGATTTTATAATTTGTTCCTGGCAGAAGAACTATTGGACAGTAAAATATATAAAGCCGGGGCAATGGAGAAAAGTCTGTTTGTGGAGAACGGACAGCTCAATATGGAGCTGGTTCTGGAGAAATTCACAGAGGCGTTTACAGATATTTATTCCGGTATGGATGAGCCGTTTCTGGAAGAAAACGGACGCCGGCTTTTCCTTCTCTATTTGAAACCGATTATTAATGGCGTAGGCAATTACTATATTGAAGCCCGGACAAGAGATATGGGGCGGACAGATGTGATTATTGATTATAGAGGAAAACAGTATGTCTGTGAACTTAAAATATGGCGTGGAAACGCCTATCGCAGGCGTGGGCAAAGGCAGCTTTTGGAATATCTGGACAGTTACCACCTGACGGTGGGATATATGCTTAGTTTTAATTTTAACCGGAATAAGCAGGTTGGCGTTAAGAAGATATGGATGAATGAAAAGCTGTTGATAGAAGCGGTGGTCTGATACCGTCTGGTGAAGCAGGCTTCGGGGGATGCGCACGATTTTGCAAGGGTAAATGCTGCGTTTCACGCAGCGCAAAATCGACTCAGTGAAGAAATTCACGAAGTAAATTTGTTCACTATCCCACAGGAGCGCGTTAAGCCGCATATGGAGGTTCTAATGGAAAAGGATTACGAAAAGAGCAGCGATGAGGAACTCATCGTGCGTCTGCGGGACGGCGAGAGCGCCATTACGGACTACATCATGGACAAATACAAAAATCTGGTGCGCAGTAAGGCAAAATCCATGTATATCCTGGGAGCTGACAGGGAGGATCTGATCCAGGAGGGCATGATCGGGCTTTTTAAGGCCATACGGGATTACGATACGGGGCGGGACGCCAGCTTTTTTACCTTTGCCGACCTGTGCGTGTCAAGGCAGATGTATACGGCGGTTCAGGCGGCAGGACGGCAGAAGCATGCGCCCTTAAATACCTATATCTCTCTTTATGCGGGCAGCGCGGAAAATGACGTAAGCGGCCGGGGGGAGGAATGGGAGCTGATGGACAGCCTGGCCTCCGGATTTGAAAAAAACCCCGAAGATTTGCTGATTGACAAGGAAAATGTGGAGCTTTTGGAGAAGGTGATCGAGCGGGAGCTGAGCAATTTTGAGAAGCAGGTGCTGGATCTGCATCTTACCGGTATGACCTACAGCCAGATCGCAAGGGTTCTGGGACGGGACGACAAGTCCACGGACAATGCCCTTCAGAGGATTAAGGCCAAGCTCAAACGCGCAATTCTTAAATAACCCTAAAGAAATAAAAATACAGTTAAAATTTAAGAGAGTATATTGACAGAAAAAGAGTTTGTCAATATACTTTTTCTGTGCCGACCGACTGGTCGGACGGAAAGGAAAACGGGCAATGTCTGTCTGGGTATGTATCTAGGCAGTAACGTTTTCGATAAGCAAAAAATGGGTGATAAAGAGAGGACATAACTACATATGCTATCAAAATTCAGTGTGAAGAAACCCTATACCGTACTGGTGGCGGTGGTGCTGGTGATTGTGCTGGGGGTCGTTTCCTTTATGAAAATGACCACAGACCTTTTGCCAAACATCAGCCTTCCTTATGTAATTGTAATGACCGCTTATCCGGGAGCCAGCCCGGAGACGGTGGAGATGGTAGTTACCAAGCCGGTGGAATCCTCCATGGCTACGGTGAGCAATATTGAGAGCATCAGTTCTGTCTCCAGCGAAAATTATTCCATGGTGGTGCTGGAATTTGCCCAGTCCGCGGATATGAACGCAGTGTCTCTGGAAATCAGGGAAAACCTGGATCAGATCAGGAGCTATTGGGACGATTCCGTCAGCAATCCTATTATTATGAAGTTGAATCCGGATATGCTCCCGGTGATGATTGCGGCGGTGGGCGGCAGCAATATGGATTCCTCCGAGATTACGCTTATGACGGAGAATACCATCATACCGGAGCTTGAGAGCATTGATGGCGTGGCCTCCGCCAGCGCAACCGGGCTTTTGGAGGAAAGCGTCAATGTAATTATCAGCCAGGAAAAGGTGGACAGGATTAACAAGCAGGTATTCGGATCCATTGATGAGGAAATAGACGAGGCAAAGGAAGAGCTGAACGAAAGTAAGGAGGAGGTCTATGACGGGCAGGAGGAGATCAGCAGTGCCCGCAGGGATTTGGAGGACTCCAAAAAAGAGCTTGCGGAGAAACGGCAGGAACTGGAGGATTCCAGGACAGAGCTGGAGGATTCCCGTAAGGAATTGGAGGACGGGGAGTCTGAAATTGCCGAAAACGAAGTGAAGCTGGAGGAAGGAAAGAGTGAGCTTGCCAGCCGTAAGGAGGAGACCACCCGCCAGCTTGCAGAGGCAGAGACTCAGCTTCTCACGGCCAAATCAGAGGCTGAGGCGGCGAAGATCCATGTAAAGCTGGAAATTGAAACCTTCAGAATGCTGCTGCAGGAGGCCGAAAAAGAACTGGAAAAAATCGAGACGGAGGGTTCCGCTCCGGAAGATACGCCCGAGATGGTTCAGCTTGGCGCGAATATCCAGGAAGGAAACGAGCTGGCCGGGCTGATCGAGGCCAAATATGGAGACGTGGAATACTCCCTGTGGGAGGAAGGGGACAGAGTCAGAATCGAGCAGTTTTTGTCAACCAGCTTTGACGAGGGAACCGGAATGGGAGATGTGCTTTCCCTGATTTTTGAAGTAATACAGGGGTATGAGGGGCAGTATGACGTGTTGCTTGAAGCGCTGAAAAGCGGCCTTGAGCAGCAAAAGGCCCTGGCAATTGCCAAAGCCAAAGAGACCATAGCTTCTTACGAAGGAAAGATCGATGAGATGGAGGGGCAGATTTCCGAGATCGACGAGGGTCTTTCTCAGATTGACGAGGGCTTGAGCCAGCTTTACAAGGGAAACCTGACGGCGGCTACGGAATTTGCCAATGCCCAGACCACCATCAGTTTAGGGGAGCTGCAGCTTGGCACGGCCAAGGCGCAGCTCGAGGCCGGAAAGAGCCAGCTGGAAGCGGCACAGAAGCAGTTAGAGTCCGGGGAAGAGCAGCTTACAGCCGGAGAAGACCAGATCAAAGACGGGGAAGAGCAGTTAAACGACACTGCCAAGCAGTTAGAGGATGCTCTTGAACAGATTCTGGAGGGAGAAGAGCAGCTCGAGGAGAGCCGGGAGGAGGCCTACGACAAGGCGGACATGCACAGCATTCTTACGGTGGAGACTGTGGAAAAGCTGCTGATGGCTCAGAATTTTTCCATGCCGGCAGGGTATGTGACGGAAAACGGAATCTCCTACCTGATCCGTGTGGGAGATAAGCCGGAGAACATGGAAGAGCTGAAAAAGATGCCTTTAATGAATCTGGAAATGGACGGTGTGGATGTGATCACGCTTGGAGATGTGGCGGATGTGTTCATGACCGATAATTCCGGGGATATTTACGCCAATGTGAATGGAGCGCCGGGCATTATGGTGACCCTGCAGAAGCAGACAGGGTATTCCACCGGGGATGTGTCGGACCGGATTTTAGAGAAGTTTGACGAACTTATGGAGGAAAACGAGGATTTGATGCTGATTACCCTGATGGATCAGGGAATTTACATCGACCTTGTGATGGATTCCATTTTAAATAATATCCTTTTTGGAGCAGTGCTTGCAATCCTTATACTGATCATTTTCCTGAAGGATCTGCGGCCCACTGCCGTGATTGCCTTTTCCATCCCCATCAGTCTGGTGACGGCCATCGTCTGCATGTATTTTTCGGGCGTTACGCTGAACGTGATTTCCTTGTCCGGTCTGGCTTTGGGAATTGGTATGCTGGTGGATAATTCTATCGTGGTGATTGAAAATATCTACCGTCTCAGGAAGGAAGGGCGCCCGGCCCGGGAGGCAGCAATCGAGGGGGCAGGGGAAGTGGCGGGAGCCATTATGGCCTCCACCCTGACCACGGTGTGCGTATTTTTGCCCATTGTGTTTACGGAGGGGATTACGAGGCAGCTCTTTGTGGATATGGGGCTGACCATTGCCTACTCTTTGCTGGCCTCTCTGGCGATCGCCCTTACGGTGGTTCCGGCTATGGCCTCCAAGGCGCTTATAAAGACCAGGGAAACCACAGACGGGAAGTTTTTTACGAAGCTTGCGGATGTTTATGAAAAGGTTCTTTCCCTGGCCCTTAGATGGAAGCCCCTTGTGCTGCTTTTGGTAGTGGCGCTTCTGGGAGTCAGCGCCTATGCTTCCTATTCCAAAGGAACCGCCTTTATGCCGGATATGGACAGTACTCAGTTTAACATGTCAATTACCCTGCCCAAGGATACCCCTCTCTCAAAGACGGCGGAGGTAACGGATGAGGTGGTGAACCGGCTTCTTGCAAGGGAGGATGTGTCCGATGTAGGGGCAATGGCATCCTCATCCTCTATGACCATGCTTACCGGGGGAGGAAATACTGCTACCAATGCAACCACCCTTTACCTGGCCATGCGCGAGGATAAGGAGAAGTCCAATGAGGTGATTGCCGACGAGATCATGGAAGGACTGGCGGATATCATCGAGGAATATGAGGCGGAAATTGTCATTGACACTTCCTCTATGGATATGAGCGCTATGGGAGGAAGCGGTATCACGGTGCAGGTCAGAGGACGTGATCTGGACCGGATGCAGGAGATTGCCATGGATATTGCGGCAATTATTGAGGGCGTGGAGGGAACGGAGAATGTTTCCGACGGTTTGGAGGAATCCACGGGAGAACTGAGGGTTTTGGTGGACCGGGACAAGGCCATCGAGCATGGAATGACTGTGGCGGAGATCTTCAGTCAACTTTCCGAAAAGCTGGCGGAGAGTACCAGCGCCACGACCCTGGAAACTGCCGACAACGAATTTGGTGTTTTTGTAAAGCATGGCACAGACATTTCCCTTACCAGGGAACTGGTCAAGGATGTGGTTTTGGAGAGAACCAAACAGGACGGCACCAAGGAGAAGATCCCTCTTTCGGATGTGGCGGATTTTGAGAATACCATTTCGTCCAATTCCGTCAACCGCGCCGATCAGAACCGGTATATTGCGGTGTCCACAGAGATTGCCGACGGCTACAATGTGGGGCTGGTTTCGGACAACATAGAAAGGGAACTGGACAAATATGAGGTGCCTTCGGGCTACAGCCTTGTGATGAGCGGTGAGAACGAAATGATCACGGATGCCATGGAACAGCTTTACCTGATGCTTTTGCTGGCGCTGATCTTTATGTATTTGATTATGGTGGCTCAGTTCCAGTCGCTGCTCTCCCCGTTTATCATCATGTTTACCATCCCCCTTGCCTTTACCGGCGGATTTCTGGGACTGGTGATCAGTGGAAGCGAGCTCAGCGTCATTGCATTGATCGGGTTTGTAATGCTTTCCGGTATTATTGTAAATAATGGTATTGTGCTGGTAGATTATGCCAATCAGCTTCGCCGTGAGGGGATGGGCAAAAAGGAAGCCCTTCTGGAGGCGGGCAGAACCAGGCTGCGTCCGGTGCTTATGACGGCCCTGACCACGATCCTGGCCCTTTCCACCATGGTGTTCAGCCACGATATGGGCTCTGAGATGGGAAAGCCAATGGCCATCGTTACCATCGGCGGACTGACCTATGGCACGGTGCTTACCCTGGTGGTAATTCCCTGTATTTATGATATATTCCAAAGAGAAAATTCTCTAAGAGAAAATTTTCTAAAAGAAAAGAAGAGTTCCGGCGAAGCAGAAATTTCCGCTTCGGGAAAGAGTAATGAGGAGGGGTAACATATGGAGGGTACCAAGCAGCCGCCGAAGGTGAAAGCGGTTTATCAGGCCGTGATTGCACTGTTTGCAGAGGGAGCGGATTTAAACAGCCTTACTGTGGCGGAGATTGCCGAAAAGGCGGGAATCGGAAAGGGCACGGTTTATGAGTATTTTAAAAATAAGGAAGAGATGATTGCCGGGGCGCTTTTCCAGCAGATGAAGGAATGCTGTGAAAGTCTCTATGAGAAAATCAGTCAGAAGAAAAAACTCTATGATAAGTTTATGATTATCCTCACCAATATGGAAAAAGAAATGACCGAGATCACCTTTTTTATCCGGGGATTGTATGTGTTGGTGGATCACTCTGCGGTCAGTGGCAGGCTGCGGGAGCTGTGGAGAGTCAAGGGAAAAGAGGAGGTGCCGGTGATTGAACTGATGCAGCGTATCATTGGCGGCGAGGGCGGTGAGGTTGGACAAATGGGAGAGGCGGACAGAGACTATCTGGTTATGACGGTCTTATCCAGAGTGGTCTGCTATGCCCTTTATCAGTTTGACTTCGAAGAACGGCTGGAGGTGGACCGCAAGACCATGCGGGAGCGGCTTTGTATGGATATGTGCAGGGATGTGGAAAGGGCTAAGGGAAAGTAGGTTTGGAAATTTGTTATATTATAGGAGCCGGGGAATTCGGGGACGGAACCTTCCGGCCGGCAGAGGAGGCAGGCTTTCGGTGCGGGAGGGAACGCTGCTTTTGGTCAGAGAAGAGGTTTGACATTTTCATGGCAAAAGAGTATGCTTTTGAAGATAAAAAGCAGTGGCGGGAAGGATACAGACAGTAAAATGGAAAATAAGAGTATTTTAAGAAATAAGTGTTATTTATACCTGACGGAATTTTTTGCCGGGATGAGTGTGATGGCGGTGGAGATGGGAGCCAGCAGGCTCCTTGCGCCATACTTTAGTTCCTCTCAGATTGTCTATACGATTGTAATCGGAACCATCATGATCGCCATGGCCCTGGGAAATGTGTGGGGCGGGCGCAGCGCAGATAAGGACCCAAACCCGGACAGGCTCTATTGGAGGATACTGGTGGCGGCGGTATGGATCGCAGCCATCCCCCTGGTTGGGAAATATGTGATTCTGGGCGTTTCGGGGCTTTTGATTCTCACGGTGAGCAACAACTTTCTGGTGCTGGCCGCCTTTATCGCCTGTATGGTGATTTTTGTGTTTCCCCTGTTTTTGCTGGGAACGGTGACGCCCTGTCTGGCCAAATATACGGTGGGAAGCCTGGACGAGAGCGGGAAGATTGTAGGAGCCCTGGGAGCCTTTAATACCATCGGAAGCATTCTGGGCACCTTCCTGCCCACCTTTGTGACCATCCCCCAGGTGGGAACCTCGGTGACCTTTCTGATCTTCTCCGGGGTGCTGCTTTTGCTGGCGCTGGTTTATTTTGTCAACAGGAAATCAAACCGGGCGGGGATGGCGGCGGCTGTGGTTTTGTTTGTGCTATGCAGCCTGTTTGGCCATTCGGACAGCTTTGCATTCTGGGAGAAGGAGCTGGCCTACGAGGGAGAGTCCATTTATAATTATCTTCAGGTAAAAGAAAGTGACAACAGTGTCATTTTATCTACCAATGTACTCTTCGGCGTGCAGTCCATTTTGAAAAAGGACGATTCCCTGACAGGGATGTATTATGACTATGCCCTGGCGGCGCCCCTGATGACCCAGGGCGGAGGGGCAGAGAAGGAAGTTCTTATCCTGGGGATGGGAACCGGAACCTATGCCAGGCAGTGCCGGAAATATTTTGAGGGCGTTTCGGTGGAGGGCGTGGAGATCGACGCCAAAATCACCGACCTGGCCCACCGCTATTTTGAACTGCCCAGGGAGGTGAAGGTGACGACCTATGACGGAAGGGCGTATCTTCAGGCGGTGGATCAAAAGTATGATGTGATCATGGTGGACGCCTATCAGGACATTACCATTCCTTTTCAAATGTCCTCAACGGAGTTTTTCGCCATGGTGCGGGATCACCTGAAAGAGGACGGCGTGATGGTGGTGAATATGAATATGCAGTCCGGTGAGGAGGGAAGCATCAATCAGTATCTGACGGATACGATCTCAAGTGTGTTTGATACGGTTTATACGGTAAACGTTGCGGGCTCCACAAACCGGGAATTATTTGCATCTTCCAACGGCCGGATAAGAGAAGTGTTGGTGGAAAATACCGGGGAACTTTCGGATCCGGAGCTTCGGGCTATGATGGAGCGGGTATCGGAAAATCTGCAGGAGTGCGAAAAGGGCCGGCATATCCTCACCGACGATAAAGCACCGGTGGAGCTTTTGGGAATGCGGGTGATCGACCAGATGATCCGGGATGAGATCGGGTATTATAAGGAGATTTTTAAGGAGCAGGGGCTGGAGGGGCTGCTGAATTCCATGTAGGAGGGGATTGAAACCCCTCTTTCTTTTTGGTTTAATAAGACGGTTTGAGGAGCGGTCAGCTCTGACGCTAAAAAAATTCCTCACAAAAAAACCTCCCATTTTATGGGAAAATGCGAGATAATAGAATTAACTACAAAACTATTTTTTTGCACACCCATAAAAGAGAGGAGGTTTTACAATGAAGCAAGGCAGGTTATCATAGACGGGACGCAGCTTTACAGCACCCAGAGGGAATTAGATGGGAAGGGCCTGCACCGGACGCATAACAGAGGGACGGAAAAAGAATACCAGGAGAACTATTATTATGTGCTGGAGGCGAAGCTGGTGCTGCATCGGAAAATCCTCATAAGCATCCAGACGGAATTTGTAGACAATGAAGATGGAAAAGAGATGGGGAAACAGGACTGCGAAAGGAAAGCTTGCTGGCGTTTGATGGAAAAGGTGAAAAAAGCGTTCCCAAGGCTTCCTATCTGCCTGTGCGGGGATAGTTTGTATGCATGTGAAGGCTTCTTTGGAAGATGCGGGAGAAAAAACTGGCGGTATATTGTGCGTTATAAGGAAGGGAGTATCCCGAGCATTGCAGGGGAATACAGGAAGCTGAAAAGATTGGAAAAGAATTACCAGGAACGGATGGGGGAGACTGGGAAGAACTGGTATGATTATATAACAGATATAGATTATAAAGGGAATAAGGTAAATTTGGCGGAATATGGGGAAAGCAGGGAGCGTGTATACAAAAAGGGGAAGAAAAAAGGGGAAATACAAACAAGCTGGAAAGAATTCTGGTTCCTGACGGATTTGCCAGTCACAAGAAAAAATATAACCGATCTGATAGAGCGGGGAAGGATGAGATGGAAAATAGAAAATGAGGGGTTCAATGCGCAGAAAAAACATGGATACGGCCTGGGGCATCTGTACGGCAAGGATTATCAAGGGTTGAAAAACCATTATTACCTGCTGCAGGTGGGGCATATGATAAGCCAGTGTATGGAGGCGTGGGAAAAGATATGGAAGAAAGTGAAGCAGAGTTTAGGGCAGAAACACAGGAGACTACTGGAATGCATGAAGGAAACGCCGCTGGAAGAGCATAAGGACGGGATGGAGAGAAAGATACAAATACGGTTTATATAGAGACAGTCAAGGAAAGGTGGTGGTAAAGAAACTGGTGAAAAACAAAAAGAAGAAAAGCAAGGTATAGGGATTTTATTGTTTAAAATAAGGATAGATTGTCAACTTAGTATAAAAAATAGAATTCCATTTGCCTTGGAAGGGTAAATATAAATTTAAGCGTCAATGCTGGAGGAGCGGTTAATAAACTTGTACTTATTTTACAAAAATGCTATATTAAAAAGTATAGTTCAAATGAAAAAACAATGAGGTGTCAGCTATGCCGAATATGAGACAGACGGACTATTTGTCTACTTTGCAGCGTATGTATAAAGATGCAAAAATGTTGTGTGATAATAAAGAGTACTATAATAGTTGTTATTTGGCAGGATACGTGTTGGAATGTGCTTTGAAATATATCTTAATGAATTATGGAGAGAAAGCAAATGGGGAAAAATATACGTTGGATGAACTTAAAGGAGCAGCACACAATACAGTAAAATTAAATAAATACCTGGATGATTGGTTATCAATGGCAGAGGGGATTGAAGCCAGATACCGTTTTGACAGCAGGGTAATTTGTCCCCATATTTTTATAGGAGAGGGAGGTTATCCCAAATGGGATCCAAAGTACCGGTATGGAGAACATCCTCAGTGGGAAAGTGAGTCTTTCTGTCAAAAATACATTTGTGATATAGAGAATATATTTCGTTTTATATCAAATGTAATTATAGGGGGGAATTGATATGGGAATGGTGCATTATGATTCTGTCTTGCAGAATACAGTTATGGTCGTAGCCCGGGAAATAAGTAAAACTCAAAGGGATGAGGCATATATAATTCAGAATGTCTATGGGGAAATTTTGATATATGTCAAAACCGAAAATGATAAAGTGATAAAGCAACTGGAAGATTTACTGACAGCAAAAATCGGTAAGTGGCTAAGCGGCTGTGAGAAATACGGCGAAAATTTTTTTGTTATCTCGGAGATAGATTCCTGGAAAAGAAGTGCGGAGCCTATACAGGAAAGGGTATGGGTTCTTGAGAAATACCTTACAAACCTGTATTGGGATGGAAAAAGCAGAAGAACAAGCAGCAAAGAACGAAAAAGCAGGAGGGTCTGTTTTTATTCTTTTAAGGGAGGCGTGGGCCGGACAACGGCTGTGGTCTTATCTGCGATTGAACTTGCAAGACAGGGAAAAAAGATTGTGATTGTTGATTTTGATTTGGAAGCCCCTGGTATAGCCAGCCTTTTTCCAGAGGAAAGCATGTCTCAATATGGCCTGTTGGATTTCCTGCTGGAAAGTAATGTTTATGATTCAGAGATAAAGATTGATGAATATATTTACTCCGTGGGAGAAGATTGTAATGTCGATAAAGCGGGGGGCGAGATTTATGTTATGCCTGCCTATGGTAAAGTGACGAAAAATAATGCTGATTTATATCGAAAGGGCATTATGAGATTTGATTTGGACACACCGGCATATGAGAAAGAAATTACACCTGTAGATAATCTATTGGCTATGCTGGATGGATTTCTTGATCCTGACTATATTTTTATAGATACAAGGTCAGGGATTCATCAAATTGGCGGAATGACATTGACGAGATATACAGATTTGGCATTATTGTTTTTTTATGGGAGCCCACAGAATACGGCGGGAATGAAAATGACAATCCCTATCCTGAAAAAAGGTCAAATTCCCTTTGTGATGATCAATTCCAAGGTTCCTGTAAATGAACAACTGGCAGAGCAGGAAAAGAGAATCTATTTGGAGGGGGCCTATGATGCGTTGAAATTATGTGATAACAGGTATTCAAACGAGGAAATTGCTATGGAGGATGATTCGGCTGATCATTATCCGATTGATGTAGAATATAATGTTGCGTTGGAAGTCATTAATAATATTGATCAGTTGTTACGGGTATGGGAGGAACAACGAAGGCCCTATGGAGCCATTACAAATGCAATTTTGGATACATTATCGGATGAATATGTAGATTTAAGTAATTTAAGTTTTGACGATCCGGAATCACAGCAACAGATTATAGACGTTTTTTCAGAGATAATGGGAGGGCTGGAAACAGCGGCGGCCGAAGACGAATTTGCGTCAATACGGGATTTGACCGACAATTTTTATCCGCTAAAAGCTTATATATTCATTTTTGATCCCAGGAAATTCTTAGTTTTGGGGCAAAAGGGTGTAGGAAAAACAGCATTGTTTAATGCATTAAAAGATAATGATTATGCGAAAGCGCTGGCGAAGTATCTGGACGTGTCTACGAGCCAATATGAGAATACGGAATGGATCGTTGGGACTTCGCAGACAACAAACTATGTAGATATTTTTTCCTGTCTTAAAAATGAAGAACAAAAAATAAGAGCCTTTCTGTATTACATGGCAGTGTCTATTCTAGTTGAGAAGGATGGTAGTTTAATGGAATTAATAGAAGAGAAACTGTCAGGGCTTTTTGAAAAAGCATTTGAAGTGTCAAGGTGTGTCATGCTTACCCAGGAGACAGCCTATATGCTCAATCGCCTTTTGCAGAAAATTAATGATAAATATGCATCTCAAAATAAAGTGGTTACCATTATATATGATTCGCTGGATCGTACCGTCGCGCCGAAGGAGAGGCCGGCATTTGTAAGCGCTCTGATTGATATGTGGTACATGAATGAAAGCACCATGCAGAATATCCGCAGTAAAATATTTTTAAGGAAGGATATATACGATAGAGAGGTGAAGGTATCTGATAAGGTTAAGCTGAAAAATTACTCAACCACAATCGGTTGGGAGTATGACCAGCTTTTTGCCATGATTTGGAAGCGTGCGATAAGCAAATCACAGCAAATGAGAATCCTTTTTGAAAAAATAACCGCAAAAAGCTTTATTGAGCCTGAGGGCTTGGGAGTAATTCCTAATGTTACGGAAACGGAAAACAGAAAATTACTCTCAGCTTTGATCGGCGTAAAAATGGGAAGTGGGAACAAAGCGTCCACGTATAATTGGTTCGGAAACAGATTGGCGGATACACAAGGGGTGATTGTACCGCGAAGTATGATTGATATTTTTGCAAAGGCAGCGGCAAAGGAGACCGAATTAAGAAAAGGTAAGACAGGCAGTGTATCCAGAAGCATTTTAAGGCCTCGTTGCTTTGAAGAGGCTTTACCGGAAGTATCTGAAAAACGGGTAACAGATATGAAAGAGGAGTTCGTTGAATACGCGTCTTTTTTGGAAAATTTAAAAGATACGCTTCAGCGCTCGCCGGTTGACGAGAAAACATTTTGCGATGCTTTGATGAAAGCCGGATTTGATAACCCAAGAGAGGAAATCAGAAATTTAGTTAATATAGGAATTGTAAGACAATACCAAAGGAAGCTGTCAGATCCGATCAGGTATCATTTCCCAGATATTTATTTAAGGGGGCTTGGTTTGCAGAGGGCTGGAATGAAATAAAACCGCTTATCAATTGAGCGCTTATGCAGGCAGGAGGAGCAAAAAGCCCTCCTACCGTTCCCCCATATCCTGCGACGGCGTCCTGCCCGTCTTTTGCTTATAGATCCGCAGGAAATAATTATAATTGCGAAAGCCTGTCTGCTCGGCAATGGATTTCAGGTCTGCATCCGTATTGCGGATCAGCTCCCTGGCGCGCTCAATCCGGTAGCGGTTCAGGTAATCCACAAAGGAGATTTCCAGCTCTTCCTTAAAAAGCCTTGATAAATGGGTGGGGGAGAGATGGAGCAGTCCGGCCGCAGAGCTTAAGGAAATATCCTGGGGATAATTTTCATGGATAAACAACAGGGCCTTCTGGATATGGGGAGAATATTTCCGGCTTCCATATCCGGGGGCCTGTGCCATGATTTCTTTGAAATAATTGACGAGAAACTGATCGATGTCCCTGGGAGGAAGGGCTGCCAGTTTCGCCTTTGCATAATCGGGGTTGGCGTTCCAGGATACCTCCATCTGCTGATGCTGCTGGAAGCGCATCCCGATTTGAAGAAGCTGCCGTATCATGTTTTGGGGGATTTTTCCGCCGTCGCCTTTATACTTTTTGAATATTTCTTTTAGCTGTGTTTCTACCTGGCCGAAATCCAGGGCGGTCAGGGAGTTCATCAGGGATTTTTCCTCCTGCATATCCAATTCACCGTTTGATTCGTCTTTTTTGTATTCCGGAGCCTGCCCTGCCGGGAGGCCGGAAAAAGAGCGCTGTTCCAGCCGGGATGAGGTCTGTCTGCAGATCCGTCCAAGGGAGGAAATGTCGGTAAAAATGTCGCTGAGCTCGTAGATGGCGGACACTCCCAAAAGCTTACGGATATTTGTTATGATCAGCCGGACGGCCTGTATGGCATGTTCTAAGAGCTGCCTTGTGCTGGCCTGTTTGTCATAAGAAAACAGGAGGACAAACTGCCCGTAGCCCACATGGGTAATCAGGCCGCCCTGAAGGGCGTTTAAAATGTTGCCGGAGATGGTCAGAATGGAGTCGATCATCTTCTGACGTTCCACCTGGGGGGAGAAATGGGTGATCAGAATAAAATTATTCACCTGTACCACGGCAAGAGCGTGGCTGACAGAGGAGGAAAAATCCCTCTGGGACGTCATATAAGCCTGTTCTTTGGGGCTGACGGGCCTTGAATGAATCAGGCTGCTTAAATAGTTCTGCTTTGCCACGGCAGTGAAGTAGGACATGCGCAGGCTGGAATCGTCCTCCTTTTTTATGAGCTGGGACATTTCCTTTAACTTGGACAAAAGGGTGGGGGCGTCAAGCTGATGCTTTAACAGATAATCGTAAGCGCCGTAGTGAAGGGCGCTGCGCACAAAGGAAAAGGTGTCATAGTTACTCAGGATCAGCACCTTCACAGGGATTTTCCGCTGCTGGATTTCTCTGGTCACATCCACACCGTTTTTATCGGGCATATCAATATCCAGGATCAGAATATCAGGCTTTAATTCTTCCAGCAGGGTAAGGGCCTGGCACCCGCCCATAGCCTGTCCTGCAATTTCGTAGCCATTCGCGTTCCAGTCGATTAAACCGCAGATTCGGTTCAGGGATAATATATCGTCGTCAGCCAAAAGAATTTGTATCATGGCAAAGCTCCTCTTTCAGAATAGATTCGTTCTCTTCTCCCGACTCAGTCTCCTCTGCCGGGAAAAACAGATGTACCGTGGTGCCCTGGCCGGGGCTGCTCTGTATGGAAAAACCGGCGCGGTCTCCGTATTGGAGCAGGAGCCGCTCCTTGATGTTTTTGATGCCTACCCGGAGAAAGGTATTGGAGGATTTTTCCTCCCCTTTCAGGATCAGGGCGGTCTGCTCTTTCGTCATTCCGCTTCCGTTGTCGGAAATATCAATTGTAAGTATATCCTGGCCGGTATTCTTATGGCGGCGTACCGTGACACAGATAATCCCGTTTTGAAGCTGACCGTTAAAGCCGTGGATGATGGCATTTTCCATAATGGGCTGGAGAATGAGCTTTAAAATCCGGCAGCAGGCAGCGTCTTTTTCCACATCAAAAGCGATTTCAATATCACAGAGCTGGTTATATTTTTTGATTGCCACAAAGGAGCGGAGATATTCCATCTCCTGTGAGATGGTGATAAATTCCTTCTGGTTGGAGATGGAACGCAGCAAGTAGGCGAAGGAGGAAGAGATCTCCTCAATATTGGCGACGTTCTGGATCTGGGCCAGATAGGTGATGGTATTCAAGGTGTTGTAAATCATATGAGGGTTGATCTGGGCCTGCAGGGAATTAAATTCCAGAATCCGCTTATTGCGCTCATTTTGCTGGATCTGGCCAAGGAGCCGCCTGATCCGACGGGACATGGAGATTACCCCCTGGGTGAGCTGCCCTGTCTCGTCGGCGCACCGGACGGGCAGTCTGATTTCTGACCCCGGATCCTCACCGAAGTGCAGCACAGCCCGGTTCAGGGCCTTTATATTTCGGGTAAAGGTATATGTGAGAAAGAAAATACCGATGACCGCTGCAATAATAATCAGGAAAAATACGAGAATAAACAGGAAAATGACCCGGGAGGACTCTGCGAAAACAGAGTCGGAGGAAACCAGTGTGACCACCGAAAGGCCGTTCGTCATAACCGGCATCTGAAAAAGCAGGTACTGGGTATTTTCCAGTGTGACAAGGGAGCTGCCATTTTCCAGGGCCCTGGAAAGTTCCGGCAGGATATGGGAATTTGCCGGAGGCAGGGAGGAATAGACGACCTGGCTGCTATTCTCTAAAATATACAACTGCGTGGTATTATCTTCAAAGGGGCCAAGGAGGGTATCCATATCGCTGACAGGCACATCCACCAAGATGGAACCGAGATACTCTCCCTTGCGGTAGAAGCTGCGCCCCAGGGTGATCACGGGATTCTCATCCAGCCCCTCCGACATGCGGTTGAAAATGACGGGCTTTCCATTGCCCTGGCGTACGCGCAGGAGGATAGGATCAGAGGATTTGAGCATACTGTTGTAATTTGCGCCGGAATGATAGAGATTGTCGTCATGGCTGGAAACCGTGATCGTATACTTATAGTTTGCATTGGTGGTCAGCAGGGCCAGAAGGCTGTTCAGCGTTTTATAGCCTGTAAACCAGTCGTAGGAGGGAACCGTGGAGGAATCCGAAAGGATGTCCGTCACATGATAGTCCAGGATCAGGGAGGTGGCGATGTGATCCATCTCCGAGAAGGTAGTGTCAATCTGGGTCTTGGCATAGCTGATTTTTTCCGTGATATAATCCTGTTCCTTGCTTTTGAGTACGCGGTGCAGGCCGTTCACAAAAAGCGGTATGGTGACGAGCAGGGGGATAATCAAAAGCAGCAAAAAAGTAACCAGGAATTTGGCGGTGACAGAACGGTTGATTTTAGACAAAAGTGCAGCGATCATGGCTTACATTCCTTTCGCAGAGAGCGGCAGAATATTCTGCCACGGTCTGTACAGTTTGAATAAATGTGATATGCTGTATCGGAATTCTATTATAAGAGGTGATGCCTTTTGGGGTCAAGCGCCGGGGCAAATAAGATAAAATTGTGAAGCATCATGGTAAAATCCGATAGTTTATTCCGGATTTCGGGTTGCTATAATTGGGATAGGTAAAAAACACAGGCTTTTTCAACCGGGAAATTTCTGCTGACGCACAGATTTCCCACCCGGATGAAAGCGCCGCCAAGAGGCGGCAGAAGGAGGAAGATATGAAAAGAAAGAAAGCATTGGCAGTATTGCTGACTCTGGGCATGGCCCTGGGGATGCTCTCAGGCTGCGGCAGTGAGCCCTCGGCAGATAAGGCAGGCCAGCCGGCGGATGCCGCAGCAGAAAAAGACACGACAGGAGAAACACAGGAGGCAAAGGGCAGCGAAGGCGACGAAGAAAGCGCCCAGGCAGGGAATGTGAATGCCGAGGGCTTTCCGATTGTGAACGAACAGATCACGCTCAGGGTATTCGGACAGCAGGGCCCGGTACAGGCCAAGTGGGATACCATGGGGATGTGGAAAAAGTATCAGGAGATGACCAACATCAATCTGGACTTTACGGACGTGCTTCCGGCGGAGGGCTATGATGAGAAAAAGAGCCTGATGTGGGCCAGCAACGAGTACCCGGATATTTTCGTGAGGGCACAGCTTAACAATTCGGAAATCGTTAAATACGGCAGCATGGGGATTCTGGCGCCTTTGGAGGATTTGATCCCGGTATATGCCCCGAATATGCAAAAGCTTATTGACGAGGATCCGGCGATTCTCTCCAGGATTACCGCGCCGGACGGGCATATCTATGCGCTTCCTGCCGTTTTTACATTGACGGCGGCCAGAGACGATAAATTCTGGATGAACAAATCCTGGCTGGAACAGGTGGGCAAAGAGGTACCGGAGACGGTGGACGAGCTGGAAGAAGTGCTGCGTTCCTTTAAGGGCGTTGATTTTAACGGAAACGGAGAAGCAGACGAATATCCCATGGGAATCTCGGACGCGTCGGCCCTGATCCGCCGTTTTGCCGGAGTATGGGGCTATCAGTATCAGTTCGGCACCTATCTCGAGGTGAAGGACGGGAAGGTGAGCACCTATCTGACCGACGACGGATTTAAGGAGGAGCTGCAGTGGCTGGCCAAAATGTACGGGGAAGGGTTGATCGACCCGGAAATCTTTACCCAGGAGTACGCGAAGTACGCGGCAAAGATGGCCGGACAGCAGATGGGACTGTTTTTCAACCAGGCGGACGATACCTTTGATTCCAGCAGCTTTGTGGGAATTGCTCCTTTTAAGGGAAAAGCGGACAGACAGTATGTGGAGTCGGCTCCGGCGGCCAGAGACAACGGCGTGTTTGCCATCTGTGCGGACTGTGAAAACAAAGAAGCGGCCATGCGCTGGATCGATTATTTCTATGGGTATGAAGGCTCTATCCTGATGCGCTACGGCGTGGAGGGAGAAAACATGTACTTTGACGAGGAAGGCAAGCCTCATTACAACGACGGCATTCTGGACAGCCCGGAGGGGAGCGGGACGGAGATCGGCAAATACACCATCTGGCCCGGCGGCGGCGCGCCTCAGTGGGTAAACAACGACAACTGCGAGGCCATTGCCTCCGAAGCAACCCTAAAGGCCCAGGAAGCGCTGGATCCCTGTCTGCCGGAGCAGATTTATGCGGCTCCCCTGTTAGAGCAGGAGGTTTCCGACAGGCTTTCCGTGCTCTGGACGGATCTGGAAAGCTACATGAAGGAGACCACGGCGAAGCTGATCCGCGGGGAACTGAACTTTGAGGGCGATTGGGACACTTATGTGGAGACTATGAATAAAATCGGTCTGGAAGAGTGGGTTTCCATTTATCAGGCGGCTTATGATGTGATAGGAGAATAAACCTTGAAGAAAATCAAAAGTAAATGGCAGCTTCTTTTCATGTTTGCATTCCCGCTGCTCTGGTATCTAATCTTTTGCTACGTCCCTATGTACGGGCTCCAGCTTGCCTTTCGGGATTACAACCCCAGGCTTGGCTATTTAAGGAGCCCCCTTGTGGGGCTGAGGTGGTTTCAGCAGTTTTTTTCCTCCTATTATTGGAAGGACGCCGTCTGGAACACCTTTTCCATCAGTCTGTATTCCATATTGATCGGATTTCCCATCCCCATCCTTTTGGCCATCATCATCAATGAGCTGCAGGGAAAGAGATTTAAAAAGGTGCTGCAGAATATCACCTATATTCCTCATTTTATTTCCACCGTGGTACTGTGCGGTATGCTGTATCTCTTCCTCTCCCCTCAGTACGGGATTGTCAACACCTTTCTCGGAATGTTCGGGATAGAGCCTGTGGGCTTTTTGGAATCCTCCAAATATTTTAAGGGGGTCTATGTGGCGTCGGAGATCTGGCAGGAAAGCGGGTGGAGCTCCATTATTTATATTGCCGCCCTGGCAGGCATTGATCCTGCCCTGTACGAGGCGGCCAAGATCGACGGAGCAGGGAGAATCAAGCGGATCTGGCATGTATCCCTGCCGGGGATCGTCCCGACCATCGTAACCCTTCTTATTCTGAAGATCGGGCAGATTATGAGCATCGGATTTGAAAAGGCTTATATCCTGCAAAATGATTTGAACCTGAAATCCAGCGAGATCATATCAACCCTAATTTATAAGCAGGGAATTCTCCAGGGCAATGTGGGGTACGCCACGGCTCTTGGACTGATGAATTCCTGCCTGAACCTGCTTCTGATCGTGCTGGCAAACAAGTTCTGCAAAAAGTTTTTTGAGACAAGTCTCTGGTAAAAGAAAGGAGCCGTCATGTGGAAAAAGAAAAGCAAAGGGGATAGGGCCTTTGACATTACACTGGTGGTGATCAGCATTCTGATCATCCTTGTGATCGCTTATCCCCTGTATTTTGTAGTGATCGCCTCCTTCAGTCAGCCGGAGGCCGTGCTGGGGGGCAAGCTCCGGTTCCTGCCGGTGGGATTTAATCTGGAATCCTATCAGATGGTACTTACGGAGCCCAAGGTCTGGACGGGGTATCGGAACACCATTTTATATACGGTGCTGGGAACCTGCATCAACCTGGTGCTGACCACCCTGGCGGCATATCCTCTCTCGAGGAAGGATATGCCCTTTCGTGGCCTCCTTACCTTTGTGGCCTCCTTTACCATGCTCTTTGGAGGAGGGATGATTCCGGTCTATCTGGTGGTGAGAGGCCTGAAGCTTACCGACAGTATCTGGGCCATGGTAATCCCCAATGCCCTGGCTACCTACAATATGCTGGTGATGAAAAATTATTTCCAGAGCAGTATTCCGGAGGAGCTGCAGGAGGCTGCGGCGATCGACGGGTGTGACCATTTCGGGACGCTGATCCGGGTGGTATTGCCCCTTTCCGCGCCGATCATGGCAGTAATCGTGCTGTTTTATGCGGTAGGACACTGGAACGCATTTTTTAACGCCATCATTTACCTGCGCAATCAGGATTTGTTTCCGTTACAGGTTGTGCTCAGAGACATTTTGCTGCAAAATAGTCTTGAGGCCGTGGGCGGTGACCTGACAGGGATGTACGAAAAGGTAATGCGGGGAGAGTCCATGAAGTATGCGCTGATTATTGTGGCAAGCGCACCGGTGATCATGCTCTATCCCTTCGTACAGAAATATTTTGTGAAAGGAGTTATGGTGGGAGCCATAAAAGGATAACCATATGAAAAAGAAGAAACCCAATCTAATCTATGTTTTTGCGGATCAGCTCCGTTATTTCAGCTTAGGGTATGCAGGGGATAAGAGGGCGCTGACTCCCAATATCGACAGGCTGTGTGCCGAGAGCACGGATTTATGCCAGGCTGTCTCCGGGCACCCTGTCTGCGCCCCCTATAGGGCATCCCTTCTGACAGGGAAATATACCACCAGCACAGGGATGGTGATTAATGAAATCCGCATGAATACCAATCATCACACCTTTGCGGATGTGTTGGACGAAAACGGATACGAGACCGCTTATATTGGGAAATGGCACATGTATGCGGCCCAGCTTGGGAATCATTATGACCCCAAAAACTCCTATGTCCCCAAGGGCAGGGACAGGCTGGGCTTTGACGATTATTTTGCAGGCTATAATTTCCGGCATGAATATGGGGTGGGAACGGCCTATTATCATTTGGACAGCCCGGAAAAAATCTACTACGATCAGTATGAGCCAAACGCCCAGGTGGATATGGCGATCGAGCAGATAAAGCGCTTATCGGAGGGGGAAAAGCCCTTTGCCCTGTTTTTGTCCATCGGGACGCCCCACGATCCCTGGGTGGCGGAGAATGTGCCGCCTGAATATCTGGAGAGGTTTGCGGGGACTGACTTTGAGCTTCCGCCCAATTACCTGCCGGATAACGACCCCCATGCGGACGAGTGGGCCAGGCTTTCCCAAAAGGAGAGAGGCGAGCTGACAGAGTGGGTGCGGGTTTACTATGCCATGACAGCCAATTTGGACGACAATATCGGAAGATTGATGGAAGCGATCAAGAAAATGGGGCTGGAGGAGGATTCGATTATCGTCTTTACCTCCGACCACGGGGAGCTCTTTGGCGCCCACGGCAGAAGGGCCAAAAATATTTTTTATGAGGAAGCGGTGAGAGTGCCTTTCCTGGTGAGGTGGAAGGGCGAGCTTTCGGAGGGCGTAAAGAGGGACTTTGTTTTCAATACGGTGGACATTATGCCCAGCTTTTTAACCCTGATGGGATTGCCTGTGCCAGAGGAGACAGAGGGAAAAGACCTTTCGCAGTGCATCCGGGGGCAGGCGGATACGCAGGAGGGTGCACTGATGATGTGTACCGGCCCCACGGCGGTCTTCGGGGACGGAAACGAGTGGCGCGCCTACCGCACCAGGGAGTTTACCTATGCGGTGTTTAAGGCGGACGGCATGGAGCTGCTGTTTGACAATCAGAAGGATCCTTATCAGATGCACAACCTCGTAGGCGACCCGGCTTATGGACAGGTCATGGCGGATTTAAAGTCCAGGATGTATGCCGAAATGGAGAGAATCAACGACCATTTTGAAAATAACACCTATTATGAAAAGAACTGGGTGGAAAACCGGCTGATCAAAAGGACGGCCACGCTGAAAGGATGATGACTCAGCGGTACCCGGAGGGGGAGACGCCGTACCATTTCCTGAAAAAACCGGAAAAGTGATGGTAGTCCGAAAAGCCCAACTGCTCGGAGATTTCCTGGATGGAGAGGGTGGTACATTTCAGCAGTGTGCAGGCAAGCTCCCCCTTTTGGGTCAGATAGTAATGATAGGGCGTGACGCCGTAAGTCTCTTTAAAGAGATGGATGGCCCGGGAACGGGACAAATGTACGTGACCCGCCATATCGTCGATGGAAAGGGGAAGGGTTAAATTCTGTTCAATGAAATTTTTGAGAGCCAGAGCCTGGGACGGGCTTTGGCTCTGCTGTCCCATAAACAGGGACAATGCCTGAATATGTTGATGCAGCAAAAGAGCCAGCTCCTGGGTGCACCCGGCCGGTTCTTTTTTCATGGCAAGAAAGATCGCCCTCAGGTGAGTTTCATCGCCGAAGGAAGGGATTTTTACCAGGCCGTCCAGTCCGTAATCGGTGAGCAGATGGCGCACAAGGCTCCCGCTTACATTGAACCAGATCTTTTTCCAGGGATTTTTGGGATCGGAAAAATAGTGATGAAATTCCCCTTCGCGGAGCACATAGGCGTCCCCTTTTTCCAGGGTAAGCAATTTTTCCCCCTGCCGGACATAGCCTTTTCCGTCCAACACATATTCAAAGACATGGCATTCCCCACTGCTGCGTTTAATTTCATAGGAAGGATTGGGCCAGGTGATGCCGGACAAAAGAGGGGAAAAGCCGGGGCCTCCCTGTCCCGTGTAGAGGGCGAATTCTTCTTTTGGGGTGTTCCCTTTGGGAAAAGGGTGAAAATCAGATGTTTCTGCCATGACGGCCTCTCCTTTGGGATTAAGATAGCACTAATTGATACATATTCAGGCATTTTTTCCATGTTTTTTTCTGAAAAACAACGTTATAATGTACCTAACATAAATTTATCATAAAATGATTTTACAGGCAAGTGACAAGAAGGAGGAACAGACAATGGGGGTAATACCAAGACCAGAGCATCCGCAGCCTCAGATGGTGAGGAAGAGCTGGATGAATTTAAACGGAGAGTGGGACTTTTGCTTTGATTTCGGAAACAGCGGCATTGACCGGAAATTTTATGAGAGGACAGAGCTGGATCAGAAAATTGTGGTTCCTTTCTGCCCCGAGAGCAGCTTAAGCGGGATCGGTTATAAAGATTTTATGCGTGCGGTGTGGTATCACCGGACGATAACCATCGCAAAGGAGCAGTTAAACGGCAGGATTCTTCTGCATTTCGGCGCAGTGGACTATGAGTGCCGGGTGTGGGTGAACGGCATTGAGGCCGGCAGGCACAAAGGCGGCTATACCTCCTTTTGTATGGACATTACGGAGCTGGTAAAAGAGGGGGAAAACCACCTCAGCGTCTATGCCGGGGACGATACGGGAAGCGGCAGACAGCCTAGGGGAAAGCAGAGCAGTCTTTATTACTCTCATGGCTGTGACTATACCCGCACCACCGGGATCTGGCAGACGGTGTGGCTGGAGTTTGTGCCCGAGAGCTATATTGAAAGAGTACAGTATTATCCCAATATTGGGGAAGGGACGCTGACCGTGAAAGCCCTGACGAAGGGAGGCGGCGAGCTGAGCGCCAAAGCATTCTATGAGGGGAAGGAGTGCGGCAGCGCCGCAGCAAAGACAAGCCCCGGCGGGACGGTGCTCACCCTTTCTCTCAGTGAACTGCATTTATGGGAGGCCGGGGAAGGAAGGCTATATGATCTTGTGCTTACCTTTGGGGAGGACCAGGTCAAAAGTTATTTCGGTATGCGCGAGGTTCAGATTCAGGGCGAGAAGGTGCTGATCAACGGAAAGTCCGTGTTCCAGAGGCTGGTGCTGGATCAGGGCTTTTATCCGGACGGCATTTACACCGCGCCGGATACGGAGGCGCTGAAGCGGGACATTGAGCTGTCCATGGCGGCAGGCTTTAACGGCGCACGTCTCCACGAGAAGGTATTTGAGCCCAGATTCTTATATTACTGCGATAAGCTTGGATACCTGGTGTGGGGAGAGCAGGCAAACTGGGGAATGGATTTCAGCGCGCCTCAGGGTCTTAAATATTTCCTGCCAGAGTGGATGGAAGCCGTGGAGAGAGATTTCAACCATCCCGCCATCATTGGATGGTGCCCCTTTAACGAAACCTGGGATTATGAGGGACGGGCTCAGGATGACGAGCTTTTGGAGATTGTCTACCGAATGACCAAGCTTTACGATACCACAAGGCCCTGCATTGATACCAGCGGCAATTTCCATGTAAAGACAGATATTTATGACCTGCACGATTATGAACAGGATCCGAAGGTGTTTGCCTCCCATTATCAGGAGTTTGCAGACGGCGGAGAGCTTCGGGATACCCATCCCAAGAGACAGACGCCGGTGAAAGGGGTTCCGGTTTTTATCAGCGAGTACGGCGGCATCAAGTGGGACGTGGAAAACAGCAACGAACAGAGCTGGGGATACGGCCGGGGGCCGGAGACGGAGGAGGCCTTTATCCGGAGATACAAAGGACTGACCGATGCCTTGCTGGACAATCCTCATATGTTCGGATTCTGTTATACCCAGCTCTATGATGTGGAGCAGGAGGTAAACGGGCTGTATACCTACGAGAGAAAGCCCAAATTCGATATGGAGATCTTTAAAAAGATTAACGGCCGCAGGGCGGCAATCGAGGATTAAGAACAGACAGGCCGGGCCGGGATGCTTCGCGGGCCGGCCTGATTCGTATAGGAAAGGATGAGAGAACGATGAAAAAAGAAAACATATGTCAGGCCGACCGCATTGCTGCCGTGCCGCTGATTACCTGCGACCCCTATTTCAGTCTCTGGTCGGGAAGCGACTGCCTGTATGAGACGGATACCATGCACTGGACGGGTGTTATCAAAAGGATGAGAGGAGTCGCCGAGGTGGACGGCAAAACGTTTCGGTTTGCCGGGCTTGGAACGGAGGAGACTCTCCGGCAGACAAAAATGCAGGTAAATTCTACAAACACTTGTTATCATTTTGAAGGGGCGGGGATTTCACTTCAGGTGAAATTCTGGACGCCGCTGCTTTTGGATGATCCGGAGGTTTTGTCAAGGCCCTGTTCCTATGTGGATATGAAGGTTACAGCTCTCGACGGAAAAGAACATCAGGTACAGATCAGATGGAGCTTTGACGAGGAATTTTGTTATGACGGGGAAGAATCGAAAGCAATAGGAGGCGGGTGTTATTTTTGTGAAAACCGTCAGCTTGCATGGATGGGACAGCGCAGACAGACGCCATTGGGACACAGCGGGGACGGAGTTACCATCGACTGGGGGTATCTGTATCTTGCGGTAGAAGGGAAAGATGCTGAAAAAGCAACCGTTATTTACCGGCAGCAAAACGCAGAGGCACAGGAAGAGAGAGCCTGCCTCTCAGCAATCTTTAAACTGAAAGCAGAACCGGAAAAAGAAAGCAGGGCAACGCTTGTGGCGGCATATGACGATGTTGCGGCTATCTTTTATTTTGGACGCATGATGCCGGGATATTGGGCGAGAAACGGAAAAACAATTGTTACCGCAATTGGGGAAGCCTTTGAGCAGAAGGAAGAGCTGAGCAGAAGATGCCGAGAATTTGACCAATTGCTGCAAAAGGATACCGAAAGCTTCGGAGCCGCCTATGCCCAAATTTGTTCGGCGGCCTACCGTCAGTCCATTGCCGCCCATAAGCTGATCGCGGATGAAGAGGGAAGGCTCATTTTCCTGTCCAAGGAATGCTTTTCCAATGGCTGCATCGGTACGGTGGATGTGACTTATCCCTCCACGCCGCTGTATTTCTGTTACCAGCCGGAGCTGGTGCGGGCAATGCTGCGCCCGGTTTTGCGTTTTGCACGTATGCCGGTGTGGAACTTTGACTTTGCCCCTCACGACGTGGGGCGTTATCCCTATGTTTCCGGCCAGGTGTACGGGCTTGAGAAGGAGCAGAGGGCTTATGCGGAAATGAGCCTGGAACAGGAGCAGGGACAGGTATTTCCCATGTTTTATCAGATGCCCGGGGAGGCGGCGCCTTACGGTTTAAAAGATCAAATGCCTGTGGAGGAGAGCGGAAATATGCTGATTCTGGCGGCGGCGCTGGTAAAGCTGGAACCGGAAAAGGGAAGGGATGTCACCCTGGAAAGCATGGATTTGTATGAGAAATGGGTGAAGTATCTGTTGGAGTACGGGAGCGACCCGGGAGAGCAGCTTTGTACGGATGATTTTGCGGGACACCTGGCTCATAACGTGAATCTTGCCGTCAAGGCAATTATGGGCGTGGAATCTTACGGGATTCTGCTTCGCGCGGCAGGAAGAGAAGAGGAGGCAGACCGGTTCCATCAAAAGGCAGTTCAGATGGCCGGGGATGTGTATGAGAGATCAAAAGCGCAGGATCACACCAAACTGACCTTTGACGGCCCGGACGAGAGCTGGAGCCTGAAATATAACGCGGTATGGGATCTGCTCTTTGGGTCAGGGCTGTGGCCAGAGTGCTTTTATGAGCAGGAGCTTTCTTATTATGAAGGGAGGCAAAATGACTATGGAGTCCCTTTAGACTCCCGCAATACCTACACAAAAAGCGACTGGATTATGTGGTGTGCGGCTATGTGGGACCAGCCTGAGAAAGTGGAGCTGTTTGCGGAGAGAATTTTGAGGTTCTTAAAAGAGAGCCCCGACCGCGTTCCTTTTTCGGACTGGTATGACACGGTGAGCAGTAAGCAGATCGGCTTCCAGAACAGAACCGTTCAGGGCGGACTATTTATGCCGCTGCTGCATAAAAAACAATTGCTCTGATGGCAGTCTTGAATACACCCCCAAAATAAGTTATGATAGAAGAGATAGTTTAAAGAGAATCTCAGGCGTACAGGGGGTAAAGGAATGCACGAGCGTGAAAAAGAGACGATAACCCTGCATTTAATCATCAGGCTTTTTCTGATACTGGTTCTTTGTGCCGCAATCTTTGGTTTTTCTGCTTATTTGAGCAACAGGCAGAGCGGGAAGACGATTGAAACCGTCGGCGATCTTTATATGCACAGTATGAGTGAGGAAATGGCTTTTCACGTGGAAACCGTCATCAATCTGTATCTTGGTCAGTTGGAAGCCGTTATGGTTGATATAGAAAAAAGCGACTTGAAGGATTGGGGAGATGAGGAGCTGAAAGAAAAGCTGACGGATACTGCCCAGGCATATGATTTTGATTATCTGGCGCTTTATTCTACGGAGGGGGAGGTGCAGATTCTTTATGGCAGCGCCGTAACCCTGGAGGAGGAGGCCCGGGTATTTCTTTCCGATTTGAAGAGGGGAGAAAAAAAGGTAACCTCGGGGACGGATGTGACCGGAAAAAAAATGATTTTAATAGGGGATCCGGCTCCCTTTCAGGAAGGGGGAGAAGGATCCCCCATGGCTCTTGTGGCCGGTTTTGAGGAAGAAAAAATAGCGGAGATCTTATCCCTTGGAAACTCTGATTCCCCGGTATATTCCCATATTATTTCCATAGACGGCAGTTCCATGATCCGCAGCGGCGAGGCGGTGCGGGATAATTATTTCCAGAGACTTTATGACGAGATTACCGGTGAGGAAGAAAAATATGTGGAAGAGTTAAGGACAGCCATGGGGGAAAACGGACACTATTCAAAGGTGTTTATGGTGGACGGGGAGCGCTGTCATCTGCATTGTACCAGGCTTAAATATACAGAATGGTTTTTGATTGTGATCATGCCCTACAGCTCTTTGGATGCGGCAATTTCCGAGTTGAGCGGGAATTTGCTGCTGATCTCTTTCGGCGGTTTTGCGATTATTTTAGCGGCGCTTTTATGGACCTTCCGATCCTATTTTAAAGAAATCAGGCGTCAGATGGACGAGTTGGATAAGGTGCGTCAGGAGGCGGTGGAGGCAAACAGGTCTAAAAGTGAATTTCTCTCCAATATGAGCCATGACATTCGCACGCCCATGAATGCGGTGGTGGGGATGACAGCCATTGCGCAGGCCAATATTGACGACAAGGAGCAGGTCCAAAACTGTCTGAAAAAGATTGCTCTTTCCGGCAGGCATCTTTTGGGATTGATCAATGATGTGCTTGATATGTCCAAAATTGAGAGCGGAAAGCTTACGCTTTCCATAGATCAGGTTTCTCTGCGTGAAGTCATGGATGGGCTTGTGAACATGATGAAACCTCAGGTAAATGCCAGAAAGCAGAACTTTGAGGTAATCATCCGGAACATTTCTACCGAGGACGTCTGCTGCGACAGTGTCCGGCTCAATCAGGTGCTCATTAATCTGCTGGGAAATTCCGTAAAGTTCACGCCGGATGGCGGTCATATCCGGATGACGATGTATGAGGAGGAGTCTTTAAAGGGAGAAGATTA
Organism: uncultured Lachnospiraceae bacterium; assembly: GCA_910579425.1. Classification (GTDB taxonomy): domain Bacteria; phylum Bacillota; class Clostridia; order Lachnospirales; family Lachnospiraceae; genus Suilimivivens. The sequence continues at coordinate 58,953 of CAJTVL010000016.1, forward strand.
TATCCGGGTCCACTTTTTGGTGGAGGATACCGGCATCGGCATGGCGCCGGAATTTATAGAAAAGATTTTTGAATCCTTTACCCGGGCGGATGCGAAGCGCGTGCATAAAACAGAAGGCAGCGGACTGGGGATGGCGATCACGAAATATATTATCGATGCCATGGGCGGAACCATTGATGTTAAAAGCGAGCTGGAAAAAGGGAGCTGTTTTCATGTAACGCTGGATTTGAAAAAGGCCCGGGTTCAGGAAACAGATATGGTTTTGCCGAATGTCAGAATGCTGGTGGTGGATGATGATGCCCAGCTTTGTGAGAACACGGCGGAGTTTTTGAAGGACATGGGCATCCATGCGCAGTGGACTCTGGATGCGGTAAGCGCTCTGGCCATGATTGCAGAGCAGTATGAAAAGAAGGAAGAATATCAGATTATTCTCTCTGACTGGAAACTTCCCGGCACGGACGGGATTTCCCTTGCGAAAGAGATTCGTCGCCGTTATGGAGATGAGATACCGATCCTGTTGATCTCCGCCTATGATTGGAGCGAAATTAGAGAAGAGGCCCAGGGGGCCGGAATCAATGGCTATCTTCCCAAGCCTTTGTTTAAATCCACGCTTTTTTACGGCCTGAGGCCGTTTATAACGGGAGAAAAAGAATCCGCACCCAAAGAGCAGGAAACGAAAAGTGCGTATACAGATCTGACAGGCAGGCGGATTTTGGTGGCGGAGGACAATGAACTAAATTGGGAGATTGCAAGAGAATTGCTCTCCGGGCAGGGAATCGAATTAGAGTGGGCGGAGAATGGGGAGGTATGTCTTGAAAAATTCCGGCAGTCCGGGGAGGGCTTTTATGATGCCGTATTGATGGATGTGCGGATGCCTGTTATGAACGGTTATGAAGCTACCAGGCAGATACGGGCTTTGAATCGGAAGGATGCGGCCTGCGTTCCAATCATTGCCATGACCGCCGACGCCTTTGCCGAGGATATTAAGCGGTGTCTGGAATGCGGTATGAATGCCCATGTGGCAAAGCCCATTGATCTCAGGGAACTGACCAGGACGCTTGGAAAGTATATTGCAGGTTGATTTATGAAAAAACAACGTATGTCGGGCTTGGCTAGTCATCCTTATGTTAAAGAAAAAGTGATACGCATTATTTGCGATCTGTTCATCGCCATATTTTTGCTTGGCTTTGTATTGGCGCTGCTCTGGTTTATAGGAGGCTCTTTTGAGACGGCGCCTACCATGGAACAGCAGGAGAAAGCGAGGCTTGGGGCAGGCCTGTTAATGATCTTGACGGGAATCCCTTGTATTGTGTTTGTTTGTGTGCGGCAGAAGTATAAATAAACACATAAAAAGAACGGAAACCCTGTCAAAATCAGGATTTCCGCTGTTTTAACCAAAGCTGCTGACGGGAATCGGACACGCTAGCAAAGTGCTGAAAATTCAGTAAAATCAAGGGTTTCAGCGTTTTTCATTTGATAGGTTTTGATAGGTTACCAATCATTTGACATTTAAGTAGGTTCACAGGAAAGGAGAAGTTCTGTACATCGCAAATGAATATTTGGACACATGCATAAGTCCATGATCAGTTGTAGAAATATGATTGATAGTGGGCTTATTTTAGTGCCTGAATAGTTGATTCAATAATAATCACACATCCGGTCTTAAAACGCCTGTATGAGCCTTACAGCGCATCACAGGGGTATTCTATAACTATCCATAGCAACTCAATCTTACATGACTTAAAACAGCGATTTCATAGCCAATAACAGATTTCAAATAGCAAATCAAAAAGGAGGTCAAATTATTGTACGGAAAAGTTACAAGATATTTCCATGACAGAAAATTCGGATTTATCCAAGGAGAAGATGGCAACACATATTTTATCCATCAATCAAAGCTGAATGGCGAGCATATAGACTCAGGCTATTATGTATCCTTTAAGCCATTCCAGAATGACAGGAGCGATTACAACGCAAAAAATATCATGGTGATTGAAGCACCAGAAAGGAAGAGAAAATATGCCAAAGCACATAAGAAACATGAATGATCTGGCAAAGGCATTACAGCCAACACTATTACAACTGGAAGACATATTAGCAGACAGGGTATATGAAACACTGAATTATTACCTGAATCCGTGAAGTTCGTTTGCAGGATTAAACTGCAAAAAGCAATATTTACGCAGGATTCCAGCTTTTTGAAAGCCAAATTTTTATCACCCAATGGGTGAAGAAATTTGGGGCTTTAGAATCGCTGAAATCCTTGTAAAATGTGAAATCAAAGGTATTTTTATTGGATTGAACTTCACGGATTCAGGTATTATTTAAAGGATTATTATACCGGATGGACTCCATCAAGCTATAAGAGGACAGAAGATTTCCTGCGGTCAGCGGTGAAGGTAGACGCACACCCATATAAAGGCGGTGTGAAAGCAAGCGTATATATCGACTATGAAAGTATGGATGATTATGTGAATGCAACCGGATTTCAGGTGGCTACCTGGGCGAACCAAGGCAAACATGGAGGCTTATCGGTGAAACATAAGCCGCATGTGTGGGATGATACCATGGATCAAACTGTAAATAATGGCACCTTATTAAAAATGGCGATCCAGTATTTGAAGAGCCAGGGAATATCGGTGAGAAATTAGGAGGACTGAATAAATGTCAGTATTGAAGAAAGAATTTATAGACAGGATGGCAGAAACAGGTGGCATTACAAAGAAAGCAGCAAGAGAAGGGCTTGAATTGTTTATTGAAACCCTGATAGATTGTATGAATGAAGGTGAAAAAGTGATGTTCAATAACTTTGGAAGGTTTGAGATGAAAACACTGGAAGGAAGAAAGGGAAGATTGCCATTTGGAGGCGAGTGCATTATACCAGAGCATAAGAAGATGAAGTTTTATCCAAGCAGGGAATTATCCAAAAAGATTGAGGAAATGCAGAGGGAGGAAGAATAATTACATATGGAAGCCCTCAATAGTTCCATTTGATAAAAATTCGTATAGGAGAGATATTATATGCAGTTCAAAGAATTAGAATGGAAAGATATTATATCGGATGGAGTAACCGTATGCAGCCATTGTGAAATTAATTTATGCGGTGTAATTAAGATAGAATTCAGGATTAACCATGAATCCAAAGAAAACAAATATTATCTGTATTGTTTTGGTAAAGGTAGTCTCAGGAGATTGTAACCAGAAAGGTATGATTCTGTAGAATTAGCTAAGAATGCGGCGTACAGGATATACAGTAATGAGATGGCGAGGATAAAGAAAGCGGTTGATTATCTGGTGGCAGATGATTGCTATTAGTGGACTGCTGCCGCATGGTAAAAATAAGTATTGAAAATGATTCCCCATATAGTTGGGGAATTAAATAAAAGATGTTTGTCTTTACAAGGTAAGCAATCTGTAATACCAAAATTCAAGAAATTCTAACAACTATTAACTGTTTCGATTGTGCAAGTCTGCACAATAATTCCATTAAATGAAAATTGATTATAGAAAGATTATAAGCAAGGGGCTTAAAAGTTTTAAGACCCATTAGTGAACTAAAGCAAAGGACTGAATGAAATGTTCAGTCCTTTTAAAAATAGAAGATTAATTATGTGATGTCCCAAAATGGAAAGTCACATAAAAAGAGAAAAGGAAATTATAAATGTAGAAGTATTATTCTGATGATTATTTTTAACTAACGGAGGTCTATTTTTATGAGCAGCAAAAAGTACGCATACAACTATGACATTGAAGAGTGCAACCAGTTATTTAAAAGGGGAGTATTCCCTATTGGATGTGGCAAGCATGACAAGACAGGGAATGTCTTTTTAGTATTTTGTGTAAACAGCAGGTATTTAAAGGTATTAAATGATATCCGTTTTCTCAATTCACAGGGTATAGAAAGTAACCGGACTCCACGTTAGTACAAAAAATTGCTTTCTACACTTGAAAAAATCGAGTGGTTGGTACAAAAAAATGTACTAACGTGAAGTGCTATTAGTAATTATAAATGATTATTAAAAAAAGACTTAACATCACTTGCATAAGCAAGATGATAGATATTTTTATGTTTTGCTACTGTATTATTTTTAAGGAAGGAATCTATATTATTATGGATATATTTTTAGACAGCAAAATTATAACTGATAACAAATTGTCTTCAGATACCATTGCAGTATATACAGCATTGAGGATGATACAGAATTCAAATATTAATGAATACTACGTTAATATGAAATTATTAGCATATCAGTTGTCAAATAATCTCATATTTAGCCGTAAATATATGGAAAGGTTATCAGATGGATTAAATGAACTTATTACAAAGAAATACATAACGATTGTAGCCAATAATGCAGATAAGGACTATATACTGGATATTAGTAATCTTATCATAAATAATCGGACTGATGAAAATAAAGATAAAACTTTCTTTGTGGTCATTAAATCAGAAGAGATACATAAAATTATGAATTTGGATAGCCGATTGGACAAGTTCTCTATATTGAGATATTTTATGTGTATGCTTAGTACTATAAATCATAATGCAACATACTATGATGTTATGGGAAAGGAATATTATAATTTTGTGGGTTTTATGACAAATGATTATATAGGCTCTCTTTGCGGAGTGGCTTCTTATACTACTTATGATAAATACAATCATCTGTTAGAGGATAGTGAGCTTATTTATATTTTCAGGCATAGTGTGATGTTGCGTGATGAAAAAGGACAGTTAAAGAATTTGCCTAATCATTATGGAAGATTTAAGGACAAGGAGTTGATTATTGGTTATGCTGTTAATAGAGAAAATTTTGAACTTGGAGAAGATGCTGTTGATAAGAGGGCAAATGAAAGCAGATCACTTATGCAGAAATATTATTGCATGATTAAATACGGAACGGAGTACCCTGAGAAAGAAGTAAGGCGTATATATAGGTATGTGCATTACAGGAACCAACAGAATGAGAAGAATTATAGACAGGCAATAGAGAAAGGCTATTCTGGTGAAGAATTTCTTGATAAGATTGTTCCAGAAGATATTTTCTATAAATATGAGTATTTGTTTGTAAAGGATAGTTCTGTTTTTGGGAATGTTAATACTGGAAGCATAGTATCTAATGATAACTGGGGAGAGCCTGTTTCAATGGAGCATGATTTCTCTATAGAAGAAATGCTGGATATGCCTACAGAGGGTGAGGTTCAGAATGAACCTACCATGGCAAATATAAATTGTGCGGGACAGGATGAATTATGCTAAGTGGTGTTACGAAATAATTTCGTAACTCCCAAAATAGAAACTGATTATATAGAGGCGGATAATAAATCTCACGGCGGAAAAATCCCTTGTGAGTTATTTTGCGTTACTAGAAATGATTCAGATTATATTGATATAGAGGATTTATATTAATGGCTTCGACAAAACTGACGGAGCCGATTATAAGTAGTATTTCACGGCATATCTATAAATGGGTAACTTTCAGCGATTAGTCCGATTGGAAGGGGTATGAATCAAAAGGTCAAAATGGCCTCTTGAACCGTATTCCCATAGTGGGCATTCGATAATTTCATTTCACGATTTCGATTCAAACAGATTCCGTAAAAGTGGAAAGTGTTGTCCGCTGTGGACAATAGTTGTGACTTTATGACACAACTGCTGCCGGTATATATTATCAGGGTATCTGCAATCCTTCGTAGTTCCGTGGGACGGTGGTTCCCCACGAGAAACTGGTGTTGTTGGATTTTCAACGATTAGACGAATCGGGCGAAAGATTTCTAATTCTCACAAGATGTGAGGTCTCAAATAGAAAGCCATTTCTTAAAATCTTCTCTGAACACCCTTGTTAGTTAAATAAATAGAGAGTTTATATCATTTACAGGCAAAATAAGCTAATTAATTTCAATATATGGGCTATTGGGGGAAGATAGTAGCAATGGGTTTAAACCAATCGCTTGTAAAGATCGCAAGCAAACGTTTTAAAAGGTTTGGTCTTGTATTCTCCACAAGTGGGGAAGTCAGTGTTCCCCGTTTTGGAGCCGTTATCTCATGGTTTCGTAAAATTGAGATGCCGCCAATTTTGGCGTAAACCTACAACTGAATATTGGATTATATCAGGGAGCCTTATTCTGGACTCTCTTTTTAGTGTCCCTTATCTTGGGGGTGCTGTCTATTATCATATCGAAATTGAAAGGAAGTATATAAGTAAAAATGGTCAGTAAGAAGAAATTAGAACAGAGAAAAGAATTTAAAGAATATCTATCCATAGCAGATAAACGTGTATTGGATATTAAGAAATCAGGAATAGAACTGATTGCTGATGATGAAGTATTTGTGTTGGTAAATGGTACAAATAATTACTGGATTAGCAATCATGGGAGAATGGTAAATAATCTGCATGGTAATTTCTATATGCACAAAACAGGCTATGCACATTTTACACTTAGCGGTACTGAAAAGAAGATAGAAACATATACAGATAAGTTAGTAGCAGAGCATTTCCTTGAAAATGCCAGTAAATATAAAAGGATATGGCATATTGATAGAGATATAGAAAACTGCTTTTACAGGAACCTTGTGTGGGTAGATCATAAAGAATACCGTGCCTTGAACTGTGGTAATCTGCCATTAGAAGAATTAGGCAGACAGCAGGAATATATACCATATATCACCTTAAAATCCAA